>JAISQR010000338.1 GCA_031274035.1 Treponema sp.
AGTGAATGGGTAGGCTTGCGTTGGTTCGGGCGTTTTTTTGGTTCGTACAACAGTGTCCGAATGATTTCAAACACGGTATTTCTAAGCCTGGAGCTTATCCTTTTTACCTTTCCTATTCCTATTCTGTTGGCCTTGATGGTGAACCATGTACACAACCGTATTTACCGGCGGATTGTCCAAACGGTCCTGTATGCGCCGCATTTTATATCGGTAATGGTTTTGGCGGGGATGCTGCGGATTTTCCTATCACCTTCCGGAGGTCTTATCAATCTCATTATCCAGGCTACAGGAAATGAAAGTATTTATTTCCTCGGCGACACTCGGTGGTTCCGTCCAATATATATTCTCTCTGACATCTGGCAGCACTCGGGTTGGGATACCATCATTTATATCGCCGCATTAAGCGGAGTTGATACCCAACTCTACGATGCTGCCAAGGTTGACGGCACAGGGGCGATCGGGCGGATTTGGCATATCGACCTTCCGGCCATTACCCCGACTATTGTGATCATGCTGATTATGCGTTTCGGGGGACTTATGAACATCGGCTTTGAAAAAGCTTATCTCCTCCAGACTTCGCTTAACAGAGGTACCAGTGAAATCATCGCTACCTATGTTTACGAACAAGGGATACTCAGAACCCAGTACAGTTTTTCCGCCGCGGTTGGGTTATTCAATACGGCAGTAAATATTACTCTCCTCCTTTTGATAAACCGGATAGCCAAAAAGGTTTCGGATATCAATTTTATTTAGGGAAGAAAAGGTTAAATGGCTATGGAAAAGAAATCATCCACAATAAATTCCGAAAAGATTTTTGCTACAGTCAATTGTCTGTTCCTTGGTGGTTTTATGCTGATCGTCGCTTATCCCTTGTACTATATTTTGATCGCATCCTTTTCTGATCCTTATGCCGTATACGCCGGTAAAACTTTCTTTCATCCCTCGTCGTTCACGGCGGAGGGGTATTGGAGAATTTTCCAGGACGATTCCATTGTCCGGGGTTACCTGAACAGCCTGCTTTATACGATCTCCGGTACAAGCATAAGCGTGTTTCTTATTATTGTCAGTGGTTATAGCCTCTCCAAAAAGAATCTTCCTGGTCGGCGGCTTATTATGATTTTTTTTGTGATCACCATGTATTTTAGCGGCGGTTTGATCCCCACATATCTTGTGGTAAAACAACTGAAGCTTACCAATACCCTTTGGGCTCTTATCCTTCCCGGCGCTACCGGAGTTTTCAATATTATCATTGCCAGAACTTTTTTTGAAAGCAGCATTCCGGAAAGTCTTTACGAAGCAGCCCTTATTGACGGAAGCGGGAATATTAATACCTTTGTGCATATTGCCATCCCTTTGGCTATGCCCATAATCGCGGTAATGATCGTCTTCTGCATGGTGAACTATTGGAATGATTGGTTCAATGCGCTCATTTATGTAACCGATAGTGATAAAGCCCCGCTCCAACTTGTACTACGGAAGATCCTCATCCAGAGTCAGGCTGCCTCCGATATGATGAGCGGCATGACCAGTTATGCCGACAAGAACAAAATTACGGAGATGATCAAATTCGCCTCTATAATGGTAGCATCGGTTCCCATGCTTGTTGTATACCCCTTTGTTCAGAAATATTTTGTTAAAGGTGTGATGATCGGCGCTGTTAAAGGTTGAGGTGCCATCTCGTATGAGACGGCTTAATAATTTATGGAGGAGATTTTTATGAAATCTTCAATTATCAAGATGAACGTGACTGCGGCGATGCTGTTTCTCGTTCTGCCTTTCTTGTGTTTCGCCGGCGGCGGTTCCCAACGGCAAAGCGGTTCTTCGGCGAACACATTCACTGTTTTTGCAGGGATCAATCCCCTTTCTCCCGACAACAGCCAAAAACCCATTGTTCAACAGATGAATCAGGCGATGGAGGTGAATATCAACTGGAACTGCGTAACCACAGATATGCTCACGGAACGGAAGAATCTGATTCTGGGCACCAATGATCTGCCGGACGCTTTTATGGGCGCTGACCTCACGGATTATGAACTTATCACCTATGGCGGCGACGGGGTCTTTATTCCGTTGAACAAGTACATTAATGCCCAGACTATGCCTAATCTGATGAAAATACTGGAGCAGCGGCCCGGTGCTCTTGCCGCGGTAACCATGCCTGACGGTAATATCTATTCATTACCCCGTTTCGAAGAAATGGGTATTAAGTATAAAGATGGAAAAACCTATGGGATCGGCGCTATTCCGCAGTTTACGGTAATTAATCAAGACTGGTTGAACAAACTGGGGCTAAAAATGCCCGCTACAATAGATGAATTCCATGATGTTCTTTTGGCTTTCAAGACCAGGGATCCCAATGGCAATGGCAGGGCAGATGAAATTCCCCTTACTTTTATCTATGAACACTGGTGCGCCGGTATGACCAGTTTTTTCTCAGCCTTTGGTTTTACAGATTATAATGAAAATCATAGGGCTCTTGTAGGGGATAAGGTTTACTACAATGCCATGAGGAATGAATACCGGGACGCAATACGTTATTTTTCCCAGTGGTTTAAAGAAGGACTTATTGACGTGGAAGTGTTCTCTCAGGATGACAGCCAGTACATAGCTAAGGGAAAAGGCACAAATGTGATTGTGGGTTCCTATGTCTGGTGGGAAATTCCTGAAGTGGTTGGCTATGACCGGGCTTCTATGTACACTTATTTGAGCTTTCTTTCAAACGCAACCGGGAGTCTTAATGTCAATCTGAACGAACAGGGAACTATTGCTTATGGTTCATTCGCGGTAACCAGGGCCTGCAAGAACCCTGAACTTCTTCTCAAATGGGTGGATCAAGTCTATGAACCGAAAATGAGTATGCAGGCGTTGTATGGCCCCATCGGGGTATTCTTTGAAAGCCAGCCGGATAGTAAAGGTGTGTATATCAATAAAAACCCTCCCGTGGGAACTACCGAAGGCGAACTCAAGGCTATGAACGAACTCCTGGGGCCTGTTGCGCAATTGAGCGAACACTACGGTACCATTTACTATATGGAAGACCGTGCTCAGGAACGGCTGAATGACCTCAGTAGTTTTTGGTTTAATAAGGTAACCGATTTTAATTATTATCCGTCTGTGATTTTTACCATGCCAGAAAGTGAAATTCTCAACGATAAATTAACGGATATCAAATCCTATACTTCCGAAATGACCGCCAAATGGCTTATGAACGGCGGCGTAGATCAGGAGTGGGACGCTTATATAACCCAGTTGCGGCGCATGGGAATTGACGATGTAGTTAAGGCCTGGCAGAGCGCTTATGATCGTTATAAAGTGAATCAAAAAGTGCAATGAAAAACATGGGGATACTGTGAAGTTTGAAAAACGGCTTTCGGCCTTGATTGATAATTTTGAAAAACGACTTTCCCTGGAGGGGATAGTTATCCCTGATTCGGGACTCATAGGAGGAAGTGATCGCCCTATCCCATGGAAAGATTATTCCCGTGAGGGACTTTCATGCGGATGGGACAATTTGCACTTCCCCCTGGGGTATGCCTTTGCCTTGAATATTGGGCTGCCGGGAATTGTCAGCAGGGCCGGGGTCAAAAACGCGGAACCGATTGACACAAACGAGGCATACTACCGCCACGCCATAGCCAGAGTGTATACTTTACTATTGCAGCATATTGAAAGTCACAGGCAGCGGGCCGATGAGCTTTCGGCAATGGCGCGGACAGTGGCAGAACAAAAACGGCTTCTAAGGATCTCCTTGAATTTGAAAGCGCTTGTTTTAGGACCGCCTGAAACTTTTGAACAGGGCCTTCAACTTTTCTGGCTTCTATTCCGGGCAAGAACTCCGGCAGGAGGTTCTTGCCTGGGCAGGCTGGATAGCGCTTTATGGCCTCTGTACGAACGGGATTTGCGAAAAATGGAAACCTCCGGGGAAAAAAATCTATACCGGAAGGAAGCCATGAACTTACTCTGCGAATTATGGCAAAAAATGAATAACTTTGCCAGTGGTGATACACTTATGAATATCATGCTCGGCGGTGTAGACGCCGAAGGCCGGGATAGCTGGAATGACCTTTCCCTGCTGATGATGGAAGCGGCAGTGAGTACCGGCGGCAGCGAGCCTCATATTAATGTCCGAATCCATGGGAACATGAAATCGGAGTACCGTGAAGCTGTAATAAGGCTCATTGCCCAAGGCAATGGGCAGGGTGTAATATACGATGATGATTGTATCATCCCTGCCCTTACCGCCCGAGGTATCCCATTGAAAGTTGCCCGGCTATATGCCAATGACGGCTGTACTGAAATTACATTTGACGGTCTGAGCGGCATCAGGTTTTGGCAAATGGAAATGGTTAAAACCTTGGAACTTACCCTCTTCCGGGGTACTGAAAATCCATGCCGGCCTCACAAGAAAATATCCAAATGGAACCACCATGGACCAGTTTTTTATTTTGAGAGCGGTCTGACTCTGGGATATGACAGCGGAGACATCGCTTCTGCAAAATCTTTTCAGGATGTCTGGGACTGTTTTGAAAGGCAGTTCCGATTTCAGATAAACAAATACTTTGAAAAAATCGAACACTGTATTATTGACGATAAAGACACTGGGACTACAATAGGTTCTCTTCTGGTTGCGGGAACCCTTCCTGAATCTTTGGACAAGGGACGGGATCCTCTGCGGGGCGGTTTTACGATAGATAATTATCAGTTTTTAAGCGGCTCCATTCCCACAGCCGCCGATGGTCTTACGGCAATAAAAAAAATGATATTTGAAAAACACTGGTGTGACATTCCCCGACTGCTTACCGCTTTGGCTTCCAATTTTAAAGACGAAGAAATACTGCGTCAGCAGATGCTTCAGGCACCGAAATATGGCAACGGAGAAAGTTATGCTGATGAGGTCGCGGCAAAAATTGCCGACCTGTTCTGTAGCATCGTAGAACAGCACCGGTTTCCTCACGGAATTCAGGTCTTGCCCGGCCTGTATAATATTGACTTTATTATGTTTGCGTCGATACTTGGTGCAACGCCGGACGGCCGCCTTGCAGGTGATCCGATTGGCGAACATTTTTCTCCAACACCCGGTCAAGCAAAAAATGGACCAACGGCATTACTTCATTCAGCATCAACGTGTAATTTACCACGGGGCTGTGCCGCTTCACCGGTACATCTCTCACTGCCTGCAAGTACCGTCAAAGATATTAATGTGATTACCGGTTTGATGTCCGCCATACATGTTCTGGGCCTCCCCATAGTAAGTATCACCGTATATGATCCCGAAGAATTACGGGACGCTATGGTACACCCGGAATCCCATGAAGACCTAATTGTACGAGTGTGGGGCTATAATGCTCATTTCACAGATCTTACTTGGGACTTGCAAAATCATATACTGACACGTATTCTAAATACAAAGGAATTACCATGAACGGTTTTGCCGCGTTTTATAAACAACACAGGCCTCTACTTCATTATTCTGCTCCGCAAGGCTGGATAAATGATCCTAACGGACTTTTGTATCATCGGGGATTTTATCATCTTTATTACCAATATTTCCCCCATAGCGCAGACCGTGGACCTATGCACTGGGGTCATGCGCGTTCACAAGACCTTTTTCATTGGGAGACCCTCCCCCCCGCGATCTTTCCTGATGAAAGGGGTGAAATATTTTCCGGAAGCCTTGT
>JAISQR010000439.1 GCA_031274035.1 Treponema sp.
GTACCGCGAAAATACCCAAATTTGAAGAAATTTAACCGCAAAGCGCCATCAGACCTATGGTCTGCGGATACGAAGGTTTTGGTTAGAACACTCTTTTTCCATCCTTTGCGTCCTTGGCGGTTGTTTTTCTTTTCGTGCCTTTCGTGTCTTTCGTGGTTAAAAGTAAAATTCCTGAACAGGTTTGTCAAGACGCAATAGAAATGTCTGTCGGAGACCAATAGAAATGTCCCCCTTCCTTCTCCCCTATGCGGCATGAGAATCTGATTGGCCATTTTTAGGCATTTGCAGTTCCTTAACGAGGAGCGGTTTCCCGTTCCACACAAGAGCGTAAGTCCCGTCAAGCCCGATCCTGACAATGACCCTGTCTTTGGGCCGCGGGAGGGTTTTGTTTGTTTTGAGTATCTGAAACAGGCGGCATTCAAATCGGACGACATAGTCATTCGTTACCGTCCGCTCATGCTCGAAACACAGGATATCCTTCAGTTCAACCCTTCCCAACGGAACATGGGCGTCCGCCGTCTTTGACGGTTACGGCGAAGTATACTCCGGCTAAGACCAATACGGCCCCAAGCCATTGAGTACCTTTGAGCCGTTCATTCAATACAAAGAAACCTGCGATAACGGTAACTACCGGAATGAGGTTTATGAAAAGGGAACTAAGAGAAAGTCCCAGGTTTTCCATGGACTTGGCGTAAAGCCAATAAGCAAGTGCAGAGCAGCAGAAACCCAAAAAGGAGAGGTGAAAGATTATCGGAATATTTACCACGCCCCACTGGGGAATTTCAAGCAACGCGAAGGGGACAAAACCAAAAAAACCAAAGACAGATTGCCAATAGATGATGAAGAGCCGTGAATGGCGGCTAAAGAGCGGACGGGTGAGGAAGCTGTAGACAACCCAACTTAAAGCCGCACCGCCCATGCAGAGGTACCCTAGAATAGTGTTCATACCGCCGCTTCCGCCTGACGGTGAAGAAAAGGAAACCTGGGCCACAAGCCAGACCCCCGTCATAGATACCAAAGCGCCAAGCCATTGTTTATAGGGAACGGGTCTATGTGGATTAGCGCCCTGTTTTCGTACCCGGCGGGCGTAGATGTCCGCCCCCCATTCGGCGGCGATCATCAGGACAGGGATGGCCGCAGTGATTATTGACGCTTCCGAAGCGGTAATGAGGGTAAGGCCGTTATTTTCAAAGAAGAAGTAGAGGGTAACACCAGAAATACCGGCTCCGGCAAGATAGGGAATATCCCCGCCTTCGAATTTTTCTCTGGAAATATGTGCGGCAGCGGCGCCTTTTTTCGTAAGGACAAGGCGCCGTATCACAAAGAGAATCACAATTGCCGCGGCAAAACGGAGAGCCCCAATGCTCATAGGCGGAAAAACCGCGGCAACGATCTTGGTAGAAATAAAGGAGAAGCCCCAAAAGAGCATACAAAAAATCGCCGCTATAATGGCGGAAAAACTTACTTTCATGGAAACAGTATAACTAATTCGAAGCGGAATGTCCTATGAGTTTGCGGGGCTTTGCCCAAAATCGGAATTTTTGCATAAAGGTGTGCCAAAGGCACACTGAGCAAAAATTCATCAAAGTCCCATCGGACACGAAGTGTCCGCGGCTCCTATAGCGGCAATAATACCCCGCCCATACAAGGACAGGCAAAAATTCAGTTTTGCCTGCCGGCGCGGAATTTTCCCCACAAAAAATGGCGGTATAGACTTCATGAGGGGGCTACCAATTTTTTTATTTATTGATTATACTGAATCAAGGTGAATTTTCCTGTGAAAACGGGCGGGTATTAAGCCCTAACGAATAAACTTGTTAAAGAGGCTCCTTTATGATCTATAACCCTGAATATGAATGTATGGATATTGAAGCGCGAAAGAGGCTTCAATTGGCGCGGCTTAAAAATCTTGCCGAGAAACTCTATTCCAGTGTTTCTTTTTACCATACCAGGATGGATGATCTGGGGGTTAAACCCACAGATATTCATAGTCTGCACGATATAGAAAAATTACCCTTTACCACCAAGGACGATCTGCGGGAGACTTTTCCCTACGGTCTGCTGGCATGTCCGAAAAGTTTTATCGAAGAAATACATATGTCATCCGGCACTACCGGTATTCCTGTAGTAGATGCCTACACTAAAAAAGATATCGAGATATGGTGCGAATCCATGGCGCGCACCCTGGCCGGCGGCGGTTGTACCCGCGAAGACACGGTACAGAACTGTTATGGTTACGGCCTCTTCACCGGCGGACCCGGCGCCCACTACGGGGCGCGTACCCTGGGGGCCAATGTACTTCCTATGTCCTCTGGGAATACAGCCCGTCAGCTTATGGTACTACAGAATTTTGGTTCAACAATGCTTACCTGTACGCCTTCCTATGCCCTTTATATGGCGGAGGAAGCTGTAGAAGCGGGTATAGACCTTAAAAAACTGCCTGTCAACAAGGGCTGCTTCGGAGCGGAACCCTGGAGCGAGAATATGCGTAAGGAAATTGAAGCCCGTTATGAGATGAAGGCATACGATATCTACGGCCTTACCGAGATTATAGGGCCGGGGGTATCCTTTGAATGCGAAGCCCAGAACGGCCTCCATATTAACGAAGACCTCTTTTACCCAGAGATTATAGACCCGGTAAGCGGCAAACAGCTTCCTGATGGTGAAAAAGGCGAGCTTGTCTTTACAACCCTTACCAAAGAGGGCACGCCCCTTATACGCTACCGTACCCGCGATATAACTTACTTTATACGCGAGCCTTGTTCCTGCGGCAGGACAACGGTCCGTATGCACCGGCTTTTTGGACGTACCGACGATATGCTCATCATACGGGGCGTGAATGTCTTCCCCAGCCAGATCGAACAGGCTCTTATCGAGATTGAAGGCACGGAGCCGCAGTATCTCATCGTTCTTAACCGCGGCGAATCTCATCTGGACGAGGTAGAACTTCAGGTTGAGGTAAAGAAGGATTTCTTTAGTGATGAAACTAAAAATATGGAGGGTCTGCGGTCAAAAATTGAAAATGTGATGAAATCTAAGTTGCAGATCAGTATTAAGGTTAAACTTGTGGAACCGAAAACCATAGAAAGGTCCATAGGTAAGGCAAAGCGGGTTATAGACAACCGTAAAATTTAGCGGCGATGCCGCCGCTTTTTATAGGAGTTAATTATTTATGGAAATTAAACAGATATCAGTCTTTCTCGAAAACACCACTGGCCGCCTTGGTGAGGTAACGCGGGTGATTGCGCAAGCCGGCGTCAATATTAGGGCTATTTCCATTGCCGATACGGCGGATTTCGGTATCCTGCGGCTTATTGTGAACAACTACGAAAAGGCAGTTCAAGCCTTAAACGAAGCAGGCTTTACTACCCGCCTTTCCAATGTAGCGGCAGTGGAAATTGATGATCTTCCCGGCAGCCTCGCTAAGGTCATGGAGCTTTTTCAGAAATCTCAGGTCAATATCGAATATCTTTACGCTTCCCTTGAAAACAAGGCAGGTAAGGCGGTAGTCATCTTTAAACTGGAAGATCACGATAAGGGCCTTACAATAGTCAAAGATAACGGACTTGCTATGGTGGAAAGTTTTTAGAGACCTTATAAACCATATTCCACCTGATCCCCAAAAACGCAGAAAAGATTACCAAGGGAGGGAATTTGTATGAAAATTTTAATGGCTTCAAGTGAATCGCTGCCTTTTGTGAAAACCGGCGGTCTGGCTGATATGGTATCCTCACTTTCTATTGCCTTGGCTAAAAAGGGGCATGAGGTGAGGATAGTCATTCCGCGTTACTATAGTGTGAACAGGGACGGCCTGCGGCAGCTTGAAGGCGCTCTGGGTGTACCAATGGGAGGTATTGAAGAATGGTGCGCTGTTTATAAAGACATTCTTCCTGGTTCCCCTGAAACTAATCCTGTCGTGGTTTATTTTATCGATCACGAAAGATTTTTCGGCAGGGATGGTATTTATGGTGTTCCGTCGGAACCGGATTTTCTGGATAATCCTCTGCGTTTTGCCTTTTTCTCAAAATCGGTCTTTCAGCTCTGCCGCAAGATATGCTGGTTCCCCAATATACTGCATGCCCATGATTGGCCTACCGCTATGGTTCCGGTTTTTCTTAAATACAGCGAGCGTTATTCCAAAGAATTCGCCGAAACTGCTTCAATTCTAACCATACACAACTTGGGCTACCAGGGAATCTACAACAAGGATAACTTCAACTATACCGGCCTTCCCTGGAATGTTTTTTATGAAGCCGGTTTTGAGGATTGGAGCATGATGAATCTGCTAAAGGCGGGTCTCTATTCAGCAGACAAACTCAATACCGTCTCTCCGACCTATGCCGAAGAAACCAAAACCCAGGCCCAGGGCTTCCGCCTTGACGGGGTGCTCCGATCTCGCGAAGCTGATTATATCGGCATACTTAACGGCGTTGATACGGACATCTGGAACCCTGTACACGACGAGTTCTTGCCCGCCCGCTATTCGGTAAAAGATATGGACGGCAAACTAAAAGCCAAGGAAGTTCTGCAACGGGAATTTAACCTTCCGCAGAACCCAAACATTCCTATTATCGGTATGGTAAGCCGTTTGACTGGGCAGAAAGGTGTCGGAGAACTATTTGGTCCAAGCTATGGTTCGGCCTATTCTATCTGTACCGCGATGGATATTCAGTTCGTGCTGGTTGGTTCGGGCGAGGCGTGGTGCGAGAATGAACTACGCAGTCTGGAAAGTAGACTTTCCAACCTAAAGGCGCGTATAGGCTACAGCGAATATCTAAGCCATCTTGTCGAGGCCGGCAGCGATTTTTTCCTTATGCCCAGCCGTTATGAGCCAAGCGGCCTTAATCAGATGTATTCGCAGCTTTACGGAACTCTCCCTATTGTCAGAAATACCGGCGGCCTTGCCGATACGGTAGAAAACTACGATGAAAACACAGGAGAAGGCACCGGATTCATGTTTGATGATCTTACCCCCTCCGCCATCTTCAATACCGTAGGCTGGGCTATATGGGCCTATTACAATCGGCGGCCCCAAATTGAAGCGATGCGGCTTGCCGGCATGAAGAAGGATTTTTCGTGGCAAAAATCCGCATTAGAGTATATCAAGCTCTACGAACAGACTCTACTACACCTACGATAGGTAAAAAGAAGCTCTAAAAATTTAACTTGTGGATTATTTGTTCAGTGTGCCAAAGGCATACTGAACAAATAATGCCGTCAATGTAGCATAACGCGGCGCCAAGCGCCTTTTCAACTCGGCAAAGACGCTGAAAAAGGCTGAAACAGAAATTGCGAACAAAAAGTCCATGGCTAAAATATTCTTCCGTCAAAGAACTCTCGTTATATTACTTTAATAATAACAGAGATTCAGGCGGTATAAACAGATCTTCAACGCCCTGATAGTTCAGGTATCTGCTGTACTTCCACCAAAGCTCGTTTTTTTCATCCGGCCCGCTGGCGGCGGCATTGGTAAAGATTACCGCATTTTCGAAAGGCTCCTCGGAACGGCGGCTTGCGGCAATGGTTATTCGGTTATAGGTTTCTTCCCCGGCAGGTGCAAAGTCATGGGCGCGTATCCCCACATGCGTAATATCATCCGTTACCAAAATCGCGGTCCGTAGATTAAGCCCCCAGCGGAGGGCAAAAATCTCCCGTTCCCCAATCCGTTTAACAGGGGAAACATTTTTGCATCCCGTCAGCCGGGCAACCGCTACCAGGCCCGGGTTATAGAACAGTTCCCGTGTATTCCCTTTTTTCAGCGCGCGGCCCCCGTCCATAGTTAGCAATTCTCCGCAGAGCCTAAAAACCTCATCCCTGCTATGCGTTACCAGGATCACATCGCCGCGGTTTCCCAGCAATTCCAGTATCTGAAACTGCATCTGTTCTCTAAGGCTGGTATCCAGAGCGGAGAAAGGTTCGTCCAACAGAACAGCCTCGGGTTCCCGGATCAGCATTCGCGCCAGGGCCGCCCGCTGCTGCTGCCCGCCGGATAGCAGGGCTGGATACCGGTCTTCAAGGCCCTGGAGACCGAATTGACGTATCCACCCCAGGGCTTTTTGAATTTTTTCCGCACGGCCCCCCCTGTAGGGAAGCCCTGCGATGATATTTTCCAGTACCGTCATCCGGGGAAACAGGGCATAGTTTTGAAAAAGATAACCTACCCGCCGTACCTGGGGCTTTAAGTTTATTTTTTTCGCCGAGTCAAATAGCACACGGCCGTTTATAGAGATAAACCCCTCGTCAGGGGTTTCAATCCCGGCGATACATTTAAGGGTCATGCTTTTACCGCATCCCGATGCCCCCAGGATGCCCAGGCGCCCGCCGGAACTGTCCCCGGATGTTTCAAATTCCATTTCCAGGATAAAATTACGGGAAAGTTTCTTGCGGATGGAGACCTTAATGCTCACCAGGCGGCTCCGCAAAAAATGCCCTGAATAAATATAGCCGCAAACGACACGAACAGGCATGAATGAAGTCCAGAATTTCGGACGGAGAATTTGCGCCGTCCGTGAGTTCTGCGGTTAATTTTTTTGGAGTCCTTTTCCAGGGCGGTAAAGTAGTTCATCAGGGCGACCACGATGAAGGAAACCAGCAGGATGATCAGGACATAGCCGTAAGCGGTTTCCATATCCCCCGCGGCTACCGAGGAATAAATCGCCAGGGGCAGGGTACGGGTTTTTCCGGCAATATTGCCGGCGATCATGGCAGTGGCGCCGAATTCCCCCAGCCCCCGTGCAAAGGCCAGTACCGCACCGGAGGCAACCCCCGGCATGGCCGTAGGGAGGCTCACTTTAAAAAAGACGGCCCATTCGGACATGCCCAGGGTCCGGGCCGCATAGATCAGATTCGGATCAACCTGTTCCAGTGCGCCCCGGGTGGAGCGGTACATCAGGGGGAAGGAGATCGCCGTTGACGCAAGCACAGCGGCGCCCCAGGAAAAGGCGATCCTGACGCTGAAAAAATCCAGAAAGAATTTACCTACCGGCCCCCGGACGCCGAAGATGTAGAGCAGGAAAAAACCCGCCACCGTGGGGGGCAGCACCAGGGGCAGAGTGAGGATTCCGTCGAGGATCATCTTCCATTCCCGGCGTTGTATCCGGGCAACCAGCCCCGCGGCCAAAAGCCCAATAAAGAAGGTTACTAGAATGGCAGCGGAGGCAGTTTTAAGGGATATCAGAACCGGCGATATATTCATAAGTCCTTATTTGTTCGGGAAAAATCCGTAAGTCTGAAAAATTGCCAGCCCTTCATCGGACGCAAGGAAGTCGATAAAAAGCCGCGCCTCCTGGGGATGGTCGGAAGCCGCCACCATCCCCACGGGATAGATAACCTTGGTGGATAAACTTCCCGCAGGCGCCTCGGCTATAACCTCAACCTTGCCGGTGGTTGCCGCATCCGTAGCGTAGACCACCCCCACTTCGGCGCTGCCCTCGCCTACCCAGTTCAGCACCTCTGTAACATTGGTACCGAAACTTGCCTTGGCCTCTACCGCGCTCCAGTTTCCCAGGGCGGTAAAGGCTTCCTTAGCGTACTGCCCCGCGGGCACGCTGGCGGGGTCCCCCAGGGCGATCACCCTGGCCTGGGTTGCGTTCTGGAAACCCGTTACCTCCGTAGAGCTTCCCGTGGGTTTAATCAGGACAATTTTATTTTCCAGAAGGGGAATGACCGATTCTTTGGATACCAGGTTGCTATCAACCAGGACATTCATCTGCCGGGCGGCCGCTGACATAAACACATCCGCCTCAAGGCCCTGTTCAATCTGAGTCTGAAGCCTGCCGGAACTATCGTAAGTTCCTTCCACGGTGATCCAGGGGTATTTCTTCTGAAACAGGGGGATGAGTTCCTGCGTATAAGAATACTCAAGGCTTGCCGCCGCCGCAACCATAATGGTTACCGGCGGGTTTGCAGATTCAACCGGCTTGTCCGCATTCCCCCTTGCAAAAAGCAAAGCCTGTGCGGAAACAAGCATAACAAAAACCATTAGTACACAAGAGAACGTTCTTTTCTTCATCTTTTCCTCCAGTTTTGTTAATGTCTTATAAGACATCCGCCAAGATATTACAACAAAACACAACTATCTGCAATAGGTAAAGATGAATTTTATTTGATTTTGTTTGTTTTAGATTGGTTTTATTTTAACGATTCGTAACTATTCAGGCGGGGGCCTGTTTTCGCGTTGTATTCCGCGGCATGCTTTCGGAGTTTATAAAAACTAAAACGTAGATTTTTTTGTCAAACTCGCATTATTTAACGCCGCCGGATTCCGGCCCCATCAGTTTAAGCATGGAAATATACTTTCTGCGCGATTCTACGAGGGAATTGAGTTCGCCAAGCATGGCCTTATCAACTTCGTTGGCAATAGGCAGAATATACTTAACAGTTTCCTCGGTATAACGGACCAGGAATTCGGGCTTATTGACAAAGCCGAGGGAGATCATATTGGATATTCTATCGGCCACTTTGAGTATCTTGGCATTATGCGATCCGGTCTCAAATATACGGGTAAGAAACTCAGGCTTAGTCTCTCCTGGAAAACGGGTAACTTCCAGTACCAAGTCATACACGGCAGGGCTTTCGTAATCGACATTCAACAAACGGTTATGGCTGAAATCAGGAACATCCTCGATAAGATCATGCACAATCGAAGCCTTGAGCAGCACCGAGTTGATATACCCATAGTCGATAAGAATAGTCATAGTATCAAGCTGATGCCGGAACATATTGCCGCCGCCCTCCCTGGTCTTTCCAATGAGGGCGGTAGAGAGTTGTATGTAAGGCGCCAGATGCGTCCCGCTCAGAATAAACATTTCCTCCGTTGTCATAGCAGACCCTCCTTCTATTACCCCGCCCTCAGTTTATACGATACTTCTGTAAATTGGGCCGGTTCAAAACCGGATATAATCAGAACCGTAACCGCGTGCAAAACCGGCATTTTGCAAGGCCATAACCAACGTTTACTTATCAGGAAAAATCCCGAATATATGCCTCAAGTTTGGCTGTACGTTTAAGACTCTCTTCCATTTTGAGTTTTTCCTCTTCGATCAGCTTAGGAGGAGCATTTTGAAGGAATTTTTCGTTCCCCAGTTTTACTTTAATGGAAGCGGCAAATTTGCGGTCCTTCTCAATTTCTTTACCGAATTTCTGTTTCAGGAAGGAGATATCCGCAGCTTCCGCTATATACACAAAAGCCTCAAAACCTTTACCCACAAGACCGATGGAACCGGCCGGCCTTGTAAAATGTGCAGCCGCTCCGGCTGCGTTTATTTCAAGGTTTCCTATGCCCGCAAGCAGTTTTAAAAGCCCCGCATTTTCTGTCAAGAATCCTATCCTTTCAGGATCGTTTTCCGGGCGCAACAGAACACGTATCTTCTTTTCAGGGCTGATGGTACACTCACTGCGAAGCGTCCTTACCGAACGTACCAATTCCTGTAAAAAGCCGAAATTCATCTCTACCTGCGCGTCGTAGCGCGTTTCGTTGTACTGGGGGTAAATCCCGTCTATAAGCAGCCCTTCCCCCTGCACATTGGGAAGCCGGCTGTAGATTTCTTCGGTAACATAGGGCAGCAGGGGGTGGAGGAGCCGCAGGAATGCCGCCAGCACATCAAGGAGCACGGTTACCGCCCTGTCCTTTTCCGCCTCTCCGCCGGCCCCTTCCCTGAACGAAAGTTTTGTAGCTTCGACATACCAATCGCAAAAATCATTCCAGAAGTATTCATAGGCGGTTTGGGCGGCGTCGTTAAAGCGGTAGGTCAGAAAGGCTTCTTCCATAGCTTTGGCAGCGCCGTTAAGCCGGGAATATATCCAGCGGTCAACCGGAATAAGGCGGGGATCCTGCACAAGCTCCCTGTTTTCAAGGTTCATAAGGATATAGCGGCTTGCATTCCAGACTTTGTTGGCAAATTTAGAGCCCAGCCTGAAAAATTCCTTATCCACAAGCAGGTCCTGGCCTTGTGCGCAGGTAAAGGCCAGGGTAAACTTGAGCGCGTCGGCGCCGAATTCATCGATAATATCAAGGGGATCGATGCCGTTTTGCAAAGTCTTGCTCATCTTACGGCCAAGTTTGTCGCGGATAAGTCCGTGTATATAGATGTCGCGGAAGGGAACCTTGCCGGTAAATTCAAGGCCGGCCATAATCATACGAGAAACCCAAAAAAAGATTATATCGTAGCCGGTAACTAATGCGGTGGTTGGATAAAAGCGTTTTAAATCGGATGTTTCTTCCGGCCATCCCAAGGTACTGAACGGCCAGAGCCAACTGGAAAACCACGTGTCAAGCACATCAGGGTCCTGTTCCAGATGTGTACAGCCGCAGTGGGGACAAACCGAAAGATCCTGTATAGAAACAGAAATCTTTCCGCAGTCCGTACAGGTCCAGGCGGGAATACGGTGCCCCCACCAGAGCTGCCGGCTTATACACCAGTCCCGGATATTAAGAAGCCAGTGCTGATAGGTGTTTTCCCATTTACGCGGGTAGAAGACAATTTCTCCGCGCTGCCATGCGGCAAGGGCCTTTTCCGCAAGGGGCTTCATCCTGACAAACCACTGTTCCGAGAGGAAGGGTTCTATCACGGTACCGCACCGGTAACAATGCCCCACCGCATGGGTAATATCTTCTTCCCGGATAAAAAATCCCCCGGCTTTGAGGTCTGCAAGGACTGCTTCCCTTCCGGCTTCTACGGTTAAATTCCGGTACTTCTCCGGCGCCTCGCCGTTCAGACGGCCCTCCGGCGTAAGGATATTGATCACGGGAAGATTATGCCGCTTTCCTACATCCCAGTCGTTAGGATCATGCGCAGGGGTTATCTTTACCACACCGGTACCGAATTCCTTTTCTACATAGGTATCGGCAATAACCGGAATCTCCCGATCCGCAAGGGGGAGCAGCACTTTTTCCCCAACAAGATGTCTGTACCGTTCATCATCAGGATGAACCGCCACCGCCGTGTCTCCCAGCATGGTTTCGGGGCGGGTTGTAGCAAGCTCGATAAAGCCTTTGCCGCCTACAATCGGGTAACGCAGATGATACATCTTCCCTGCCGTGTCCTTGTGTTCAACCTCGTCGTCTGCAATGGCTGTTCCGCAGGAACTGCACCAGTTGACTAGATAGTTCCCCTTGTAGAGCAGTCCGCGTTCGTAGAGCCGCACAAAGACTTCACGCACAGCGCGGGAAAGCCCTTCATCCATAGTAAAGCGTTCCCGGGACCAGTCTACGCTTGCCCCCATGCGGGTAAGCTGCTCGGAAATTATCCGGTGATGTTTTTCCTTTACCTTCCAGGTCTGTTCGACAAACTTCTCGCGGCCAAGCTCACGGCGGTTTAAACCCTTTGCTCTGAGCTGCTTCTCTACCACATTCTGGGTGGCTATTCCTGCATGATCCGTACCAGGCACCCAGAGCGTACTCTCACCCCGCATCCGGTGGAAACGTATAATGATATCAATGATGGAAACGACCAAGGCATGCCCCAGGTGGAGAACACCGGTTACATTGGGAGGAGGGATCACAATGACATAGGGATCGCCGGCCTTTTCCGCAGGCTTAAAGCTATCCTCCGCCAGCCACCGCTTGTACACCTTATCCTCAAAATTTTTAGGAGCATAGGCCTTTTCCAGTTCTATCGCTTTCATCATCTCTCCCCGCCGGTACCGGCTATATTTAGAGTCTATTGCAAATCAATATGGTAAACTCAATTTTATTAATATATACCAAAAACGCTGCCTGTTTCAACGTATTGGAGAAGAGTTATGGATAAACATAGAAATGATAGTATCCTTAGGAGTTTGTTGCGCTTCGCGCATAAAATGGTATAAATATTCATAAACATGAATATTTATACCATACAAACTCCGAATACTCGAAGAGTACAGCATGCCCATTGATCGGGATTTTTTGCATAAATATGCAAAAAATCCACAAGTGCAATCGGACACGAAGTGTCCGCGGCTGCCGGTTACCGGACGGTCCGCAACAGGGCGCGGAGTTCCGGGTCTATGGGGCTGCCGGCCGCTTCGGCTTCCTTCTTTTCAACTTTAAGGAAGACCTCGTCTCCAACCGAGATAAGGTCAAAGAAACCGTTGCGGCTCAATAGTCCCGATGAAACTTCCTCGTCGGCGTTTTCTATAGTAAGACCGCCGACTACATCACCAGGCGCATAGGAAAGGCCTATGCCTTCGGCCTGTATGCTAAAGCGTCCTTTTTTGACTATCTCGTAAGCCGTACCCGCGCCGACTCCGTCTACCCGGCCCTTGTCGATAAGGCCCTGCGGCTGGACGCGGCGTATAAGCTGGGCGCGGAAGGGCAGGGCTTTGGCAAGGGCTTCCACAATGCCGCGGGCCGAATTCCTTAGCCGGTCGGAACCGGTACGGAAGGTGTTGAAGGTCTTGGCCGGCGTACCAGTACGGCCGACAAAGAGTTCCCCCTTAATGGCTATGTCCCGCTCACTTTCCGTAACTGAAACAATGAGAAAATAGTCCGCCCCCCCCTCCCGCGCGGTTCTGAATGCCTGCGAAAAACTAGGCTGTCTGGTCTCGAAGGGCATAACCTGTATGTTCCGTTCATGAATAAGTATATCTTTAATATAGGATGAAGAGAGGGCGGCAGCGTCGGTATGGTAAAAGCTGGACTGAGAGCTGAGGGCAAAAACCGCTATTTTCCAGTGGGACGCGGCAATCTCAATAGGATCAACCGACCAGCGGCGGAACAGGGCGTTACCCAGCAGGGCATTGTAGGTTTCTACCGCATCCTCCACCGAATTCCTAAAGGCATCGGCTTCCTCACCCTTCATTGCCGTGTTCACTATCTCTTCCGGCAGATTCTGGATAAACCGGAGTTCCTCCAGATAACGGGCGGGGTAGCCTTGAATACGCAGAAGGTCGGCGTACTCGCGGCGTTTTGGCGAATATGGGTTTATACGCAATCCGCGCCGGTACTCAAAAACAGCCTGGTCGATAAGGTTCCTGCCGGCAAAATTCTTACCCCTGTCAAAATGCCAGGCAGCCCACCGCTCGCGGCTCTTATCTTCCAGGTTTGTCTCGGAGACGATGAGTTCTTCCAAGGCAACCCTGACAAATTCATCCTCCGAGTCAATAGAAATTGCCGTGCTCAGGATAACCAGAGCTTCACTTCTCCTCTTCAGCATGATATAGGACAGGCCTTTCAGGTACCAAGCCGATACCGTATCCCGTTTTTTGTCTATGATCTCGTCGGCAAGCCGGACCGCTTCCTCGTACTGACCCGCACGGTAGCGGAGACAGGCAAGCAGGAACCTGGTATTCTGATAGCCGGGGTTAAGGACAAGGGATCTTTCGGCATAGCTTATAGCTTCCCGTACTTGGCCTGCCTGGGCGTTGAGGTAGGCGGCATAATAGTAGACACGGAAATCATCGGGATGCTGCACAAGCGCCTGTTCGATGTAAATACGGGCCTTTCCCTGGTCGCCCATGCTGCCCAGTACCAAGGCCAAGGAGATGAGGAGGCGCTTGTCATCAGGAAAGCGCCGTATGCCCTCCTGATAACGGTTTACCGCACCGGAAGAATATCCGCTTGCTATATCAAGCTCCGCGGAAGTAAAGAGAACTTCGCGGTTGTAGGGTTCCCTGATCAGTATATCCGCGATAAGAGAAGAGGCGGCGTCAAGCTGACCCAGCGCAATAAGGGTAAGGGCCTCCAGATTTGCCAGGGTCATATTGCCGCGGGAGAGGGTCCTGGCCTTACGCACCCAGACAAGGGCCTCGTCAAATTCACCCAGTTCGTAATAACAATTTGCAAGGGCGTCGGTAGCCTCGGCATGGGCTGGACTGAGGCGCAGACATTCAAGAAAATCTTCTGACGCGGCATACCAGTCCTCGTTGATCATATTCCGTCTGCCCTGCTCGTAATATGAGGCCGCACTGCGCGGCATCTGGGCCTGTATAGCGGCAGGAATGAGAAACATCATAAGAAAGAACATCTTCCAGATTAAAATTACCTTATCCCTAATCGAAAAACAGCCTTTTTCCATGCCTCAAACTCTCCTTGGTTTCATTTCTCTTTTTATAACTACTCAGGTCTGCGATTTTTCATACGTGTTTTTAAGCGCTTTTAACAAAGCTCCCCTTTCACTCCAACCGGCTCATTGCGGCGCCGAAACTACTTCTTTTTTAATAACGATCTTTACCGTATTTATCTTATGCCCTTCCATATCCTGAATGATAAAATCGTTCCCGCCGTATACTACTTTTTCATATTTTATCGGAATCTGCCCCCGAAGATCAAAGATAAAACCGCCAAGGGTATCAAAGTCATGGAAGGGAAGTTCTATACCTATTTCCTCTGAGAGATCCTCCAGATTAACCCTGCCATCGCAGAGGTAAACCCCCTCGCCAAGTTTGACTATATCCTCGGTTTCATTATCAAATTCATCCTGAATTTCCCCGATGATCTCTTCGATAATGTCTTCCATACAGACTATACCGGAAACGCCGCCGTATTCATCTACCACAACCGCTATATGCACCTTGCGCCGCCTGAGTTCCCGCAAAAGCACGTCTATATGCTTGGATTCAGGGACAAAAAAAGGCTTGCGCACGAGCTTTTGAATGTCGAAGGTATCACCCCGGATCAGGCTTTTCAGCAGATCCTTTACATAAAGGATGCCGACCACATTATCTATCGTATCCTTATACACCGGGAAGCGGGAATGTTCACTCTCGGATATGAGGGCAAAGATATCTTCCTCTGATGCGTCCACGGAGAGGAATACCGCATCAATACGGGGAACCATTACTTCCTTGACGACAGTTGCGGAAAGTTCTACAACCCCCTTTATCATCTCCTGCTGTTCCGATTCCAGATTTGCCAGGGCTTTACGGATCTTCTCGTCATCGTTCCTTTTAAAAATACCCGCCGCGGCCCGTCCTGCACGGCTGAATATCCCCGCGTTCATGGAAGTATCCTCTCCCCTGCCAGGCAGTCCAAAAGTCTCTCCTGTAATTGCAGCATAGGCTCCTTTTCATCATTTGTTGTATGATCCATGCCGTCAAGATGTAAAATACCATGAATCAAGAGGCGCCGCAACTCTTCATCCTCCGGCACCTGAAAGTACTCAACATTCTCCCTCAGAGTTTCAAGGGAGATCACAATGTCCCCCGGTAGATAACGGCTTTCTATTCCGTCCTTTTTTTCCAGAACCGTCCCCAAGGGGAAGGAAAGTACATCGGTAGCTTCATCTTTCCCCCGGTATCCGGCATTAAGACGCCTGATAAATTCATTGTTACAGAACACCACGGACAGATCCCAGTTATCCCGCTCTAAAATATCCAATACCTTTAGAATAAAACTATTAGCAGAATTTAACCAGGGGGGTATCTCAATACCCGACACGTCTATAGATGCCTGATTCATCCGTTGCTCGCTACAGGGAGCTTATCGGAGGGGGAAGGGGGTTCTTTGGGCAGCTTGGGATATTCTATACGGGAATGGTAATGCCCTGCCAGAACTCTGACAAAAGTCTTTTTTATGGTTTCCAGTTCCCTAAAGGTAATTTCTGACTCTGAAAGCTGTCCATTTTCAACCTTGGCGTCAAAAAGCTCCTGGATAAATTTTTCGATCTTTGCGGCTGTCGGTTTCTGTAGGGTCCTCACCGCGGCCTCGGCAACATCGGCAAGCATCACGGCGGCGGATTCCCGCGAGCGGGGGGGATTCCCTGGATAGATAAAATCTTCTTTATTAACATTGGCCTCCCGCTTCAAAGCCTCGTTGTAGAACCAGGTGATGAGGGAATTGCCGTGATGTTCGGCAATGATATCTATAACCGCCTTTGGCAGACCCAGGCTCCGGGCTTTTTCAATGCCCAGCTTAACATGACTGCGTATCACCGTGGCCGAAAGGCGGGGGGCAAGTTCACAGTGTTTGTTGTAATCCGTCTGATTCTCCACAAAGTATTCACTCTGATCTATCTTGCCTATATCGTGATAGTATGCCCCTACCCGCGCTAGCAGAGGATTTGCGCCTATCTCCTGGCAGGCAGCCTCGGCAAGAGTTGCTACCATCAGCGAATGGCTGTAAGTTCCCGGCGCCTGGTTAAAAAGCCGTTTCAGCATGGGAGCGTTTAAATCGGAAAGTTCAATAAGCCTGAACGGGGTGGCGGCATCCAGGGCGTTTTCCAGAGGCGGCAATATCCCCAGTACCAGCATGCCCGAAGCAATACCGTTAAAGGCGGACCAGAACAGAATTACCGGATAGGCCCCAATGCCGGAACGCTGTACCAACAAGAGGGCAATTGAAGCAATACAGTTAGCCGCGGCGATGATGAGACCCGCCTTGACCAGATCCATCCTGGTCTCCACGCCTTGCAGCACACAGGCCCCCACCACGCCGGAGACCAATGCAAAGACAAAGGCCGGCGTATCGAAAGAGCCGGTAAGGAGGCCGCATAACGGCAGGGCAAGGGCATAGACCAGGGCAAGTCTCGCGTTGATCAGGATCGCGGGAAGCATGACAACGAGGGCGGTCGGCAAGATGACAGATATAGGCAGTAAATCGGAGTTGAATGGAAGATCCTTAACAAGGACGCCCCCTATTACATAGAGGGCCGATATAAAGGCCAGCAGATAGATTTCAGCATCGTGCAGGGACCGCCCTGCTGTACGTTCTCCTCCCAGGAAAATCAGAAGCATACCGAGGAGTATGAAGATAAAGATACGCCCTACGATGACGCGCATATCCTTTTGCAGAATCGACATATTGAGGGCTTTAAGTTCCCGCATCTCTTCCTGGCTGACGATAAAACCTTTTCGGATAACCCTCTTGCCGGTTTCGATATACCTGACTACCGGTTCAATCTGTCCTTTAATCTCTTCAATCACCTTCTCCGTATCCAACTGCGAAAAGTAGATATTCTCCCGGACAAAGGGCTTTATAAGGCCCAGGGCTATGACAGCAAAATGAGAGGTAAAGGAACCTTCCCGCATATACCTGTCAATCGCCGTATCCAGATTATCCAGGGTAACGATATGGGAATACTTGAGCTTTTCCCGCTCCTCTGTTGCGCCCGAAAGGTGCAACAGTTCAAGTTTGTCGGGGTTGTAAGGCTCAAGACCCGTCTGGGGGATATAGAAGATGCCCTGATTGACAAGGTGTTCAAGGGTCGATGCGCCAAAATCGAGGAATTTATCGCGGTTTTCATCGGAATAGAGGACATCAAGAGTCTCACCGGGAAAGAAATCGGGGAATTCGCTCTGGATTGTTTCTTTATAAACTTTCAGAGAAACCCCCGCATCAAAAAGCTCCCGGGAAAGCGCCGTAAAATGATCGTAGTTCCTGTACATGTCCGCGTCGGCAGGCTCGGAATACTTGAAAATAGCGGGCGCCCTCCGCTCCTCTGCCTTTATTTTAAGCTGGGTTGCTTCGTTATCAACATAAGAAACCGGATGATCCGCAATAATATCCCGTTCCGCAACCCTGCCGGCCTCAAATTCCCCTATATCGTTGAGGTACCCAGCGCCGGAATTCATATAGGTCAACACTATGCCCGAACAGGCAATAAATGCGGTAACGATTACAATACAGGGTCCGCGCCTTAAATTATAAAAGTGTATCGTCTTTAAAAACGTATGGATATTCAGAATTTTGGAAAGGTTATGATTTTTTTTCATAAACATTGATCCCTTTTGATACCGGCATTTCGGCATCGTAGGCTTGGATTATCTTCTTGATAAGGGGATTCCTTACCACATCCCCGGTATGGAGGTAGGCAAAATAGATGCCTTCAATTCCGGACAGTATAGATACCGCATGGAGAAGTCCGGAATCAACATGGCGGGGCAGATCGATCTGGGTGGTGTCCCCGGTGATTACCGCCCGCGCTCCAGAGCCGATTCTTGTAAGGAACATCTTCATCTGTTCTTTGGTGGTATTCTGCGCTTCGTCCAGGATAACCACGCAATCGTTAAGGCTCCTGCCCCGCATATAGGCCAGGGGTGCGATTTCTATAATATGGTTCTCTTCCATACGGTGTATTATCTCGAAGGGGATAAGCGTCTCCATTGCGTCGTAGAGGGGGCGCAGGTAGGGGTTGATCTTCTGGGCCAGATCTCCCGGCAGAAAGCCCAAGCTTTCGCCGGCCTCAACCACAGGGCGGGTAAGGACGAGCTTCCGCATCTTCCTGGAAAGTACCAGATAAAGGGCTTCCGCAATAGCCAGAAAGGTCTTTCCAGTACCGGCAGGCCCTATACAGAAACTTATATCGCAGGAACGCATACCCTGAATATAAACCGCCTGGTTCCGGCTTCTGGGAAAAACACGGTTAAAGCCATGAGGTATCTGTATCATTGATGAACGCATCAGATCCTGATGATTCGCCTGGGTAAAACCGGACATATCCCGCACTTCCGGTACTGAGACAGAAGAATCCGCATGCCCAGCATAAGACGTACCTTGCAGCGCACATACAATTTCATGGGCGTCCTCAAAAGGGCTTAAAGAGCCGTTCATCGTACCGCGGACACCGGCCTTATCCTTAAAGGCATCCCCCTTGCTGAACCGTATCTCTCTGGAAACCTTATGGCTGGACGGCATATCGCTGTAGTTCATGGTATCGCTTAGAAAGCCCTCACTTGCCAAGGCGCGAACATATTCCGGCGAAGGGCTTTCTCCTTCCTGTACCGCGGCAATGAGGCTGTCCACCATCAATTTAAACCGTTTACAACTTTCCTCCGAAGCGCTTTCCAGCCGGATTTCATTACCCCGTGTTGTGATACGGGCGCCCAGAGAGCCTTCGATAACCCGAAGGTTGCTATCGTTAGCCCCGCAGACACCTGATAGGATATCCCGATTATCAAGAACTATAGTTAAACTATTCTCCAAATATACCTCATATATTATAGCTTATTGCGTCAAATAGATATCGTCAAGAGCATCAAAACGAAACGTTAAATAGCTTTGCGTTTGCCGCCCAATCTTGTGAAGCGCCCATCGCGGGAAATTAAAATGTCCTATGTATCGTCAGCGGGCGGGTGCTGTTCCTTTGGGGCATCCCTAAGTCAGCGAGGGCCGATGGCTTCTTGCGGCTCGCCTGGGGATCGAAAGCATGTCCATTGATCGGGATAGAGATACTCCGGCAGGGCCTGCCGGAACTGAAACAATTTACAGGACAAAGGCTGGTCTCTAAAGATGCGGTGATAGACAAACTAAAAAAAGCAGGCTGCCGCTCTTTCAGCGGAAAAATTTGGCTTTACCGCGAGGAGCCTTTGGGAGTTTGCAAATTTATACGATTTTTGGGCAAAGCCCCACAAACTCCGAGGATGATATTAAGGAAACTGTTATCAAGGCTCAGATGATTCGTAAACGGTATACCGTCCTGGACATTATACGAAACGGGAATGCTTTCCTGAACTATACCTTTTAAGAGGGCGCCTCCAAAAAACCTGCTAAAGTTTTTGAAGGCCCAAACCTAAAAATCTTTCCCCTTGTCCGCTCCCCGGCTGCGGATAAAGGATTCGTATTTTTCAGGATCGCTTTTGAAGCCTATAACAGGAGAATCAGCATCATCAAGGGCTTTTTCCAGGGCCTGGAACGCTTCAAACATAAGCCGTTCCGCGTCAACCTGTCTGCCAAGCCGGGAACTGACGCCCATACAGAGATCGTTCTTTCCGCTTAAAGCATCGGGCAGCTTGCCGATAACCTGCGCGTGAAATTCCTCGCACTGGGCCATGCCGTTTTCCAGCGCTTGGCTGGGTACAATAATGGAAATACCCCGTTTGCCTTTTTCAAAGATAAGGTCGCGGTGTTTAAAGAATTTAACCGCCTCATTAGCGATCTGCCGGTACAGGGTATCCCCCATCACCTTTTTATCCTTAAACTCCATAGCAAGAAAGACAAGGTCCTGATCGGCGGCTGCGCAGCGGTCAAGTTCCGCGTCAAGCCTGTCCCCGGTATAATCTTCCCAGCCTATATTGCCCCGCGGGGAATAGAGCCCCCGGTGAACAGGTTCGTCTGGAGGAGGCTCCTGTTCCTCAGTTTCATTCTCTTCCGTGTCTTTATCCAAATTTATTTCCTCTTCACCGTTATCGGCTTCCGGGAAATTAAATCCGGCATTTTGCTCAGTGTCCTCAATTTGATCGGTTTCTTCAATAACATCCCCGGTATCAGGTATTTGAAAATCGGCTGCATCATCGGCAATGCCGCTATCATCTTTGGTGTCGAAGAAATCATCCAGATCGGTAGGCCCATCGCTTTGGCCGCCGTCTCCACCGTCTTCGGTATCGAAGAGATCGTCAATACCGTCCGGCTCGTTACCGCTTTGGCCGCTGTCTCCACCGTCTTCGGTATCAAAGAAATCGTTAATACCGTTCAGTTCGTTATCGTTTTGGCCGCCGTCTCCATCGCTTTCGGTATCGAAGAGATCGTCAAGATCGTCCGGCCTATTATCAATTTGCGGACTATCTTCACCGCCTTCAGTATCAAAGAAACTGTCAATATCGTCGGATTTTTCGCTTTCTTCTTCATCTCCGCGCGGCTTTAAGGTATAACCATCCTGATTTTTAGCAAATATAATGAGGAGCATCAGGGTGATAAAGGCAAGGCAGAAGCTGCTCAACACCGCAATAAGGGTTTGCTTTAAAATATCAAGTAGAACAGGATAATTAATGGTGCTGTATACTGCCCTGATAGTAGCATTTCGCTGGTTTTCTATCTGAAGGGGCAGAAAAGGCTGATCCTTTGATATACCGAAACGGGTTTTGAAGCGCGGCGGATTATCATTCTGTAGTATACCGCCGCTATCTGCTTTCTCAAAGCCGAAAGCCCCATCGGCGCCGGTAATAATGACACCTTCCAATGCCACCGTTCTTTCCAGGGCGGATTGAATTTCTTCCTGGTAGGGTTGGCTCATAAAGCCGAAAAAAACAATTGAAGATGCAAAAACCGCCATCTGATCAATTTCCCTTTCAGCCAGGGCGCGCCGTTCAAAATAGCTGCTCCTAAACCTAATGGCCGCATATACAATGCTTCCGGTATATACCGTTATACAGAGCACCGCGATTATAATAGAAATTATTCTGGAGATATCAGGGGCGCCGGTCTGTCTTCGCCTGGAAGATGCGGCATAAACATTCCTTTGACCGAATTGTGTGGATTGTTCCATAATTAAGATTATATACGTTTTTTCATTCTCATGCTAGAATGAATCTATGAATTTGAGAAAATCACAACTTCCTCTGGGGTGGTATCCCCGAACCGTGAGGGAAATAGAATCGTTTCTGAGGTTGCGCAGCCAAAAAACAGGGGCAGGGGCCGCGGTTGCCCCTCATGCAGGATGGTACTATTCGGGCCGCATTGCCGCAGAAGCTGTTTCATCTCTGCTTTCCGGCGGTCAAAAGACGGATACGGTTGTCATTATAGGCGGCCATCTTCCGCAAGGCTATCCGCCTCTCTTTGCAATGGAAGACGGCGTTCAAAGCCCCCTGGGAACCATGATGATAGACAGGGAATTCCGGGACCTGCTTTCAGGGAGAATAGGCGGCAGCCCCGACCTCTACAGGGACAACACGGTGGAAGTTCTCCTCCCTATGGTGCATTATTTTTTTCCCGACGCCAGCCTTGTCTGGCTGAGGCTCCCGGCGGAAAAATGTTCTTATGAAACAGGAGAAGAGATAGCGGCTCTAAGCCTATCCCTTGGCAGGAACCTTGCGGTTCTGGGTTCCACCGATCTTACCCACTACGGCCTTAACTATGGATTTTCTCCCCGGGGCGGCGGTCAAAAAGCCCTGGACTGGGTCCGGGAGGTAAACGATCATTCTTTTATAGAAGCGGTCAAGTCAGGCGATCCGGCGCTTATACTCGAACGGGCGGAAAAAGATCGGTCTGCCTGTTCAGCCGGAGCCGTCATGGGCGTCCTTGGCTATGCCCGCAAGATGGGTTTTGGGAATGCCGAACTGCTTGCTTATGGAACCAGTGCAGAAGCAGGAGGGGCCGTGTCAGACGAAGAAATACCCGATTCCTTTGTAGGTTACGGCGCCTTTGCCTGGTATTAGTTAAGACAGATCGGCAATTAGAGAAAAAAATTGTAACTAAAACTAAGATAACCTTCGTAACTATTCAGGTATGTGCGATATTTATACGTGTTCTCAAGTGCTTGGGGACCCTGTGGGTCCCTCACAAAGGGGCTGCGCCCCATATGCGTTCACTTAGTTGAAAAAATAGTGTAGAATAGATGGATGGAAGAGGAAAACAACGGGTTTAATAAACTGCTGGAATACCTCCCCGAGGGGTGGAAAGAAAAGGCAAATCGTTTGCCGGGACATCGGCTATCATCAAAGTGGGGGGTGGGTTCACCCTCAATAAGAACGCGGTCTGCAATCGGACACGAAGTGTCCGCGGCTGCTAGGAGTTTGTGGGTATTACACCCGCCCATTCCAATCAACATTAGACCGTAGGTCTTCCTTAAAAACCAAGTTCATCGGTAAAATCTATATGATCATACTCGGCGGGATTGGTTGAAGAAGGGCTGTTCGAGTCTCTGTTTGGTACGCCGCGAAAGTCGTCCAGCAGGTAGTATTTGTACTGGACAAAATTCGGCCCGTTATCCGGCTGAGGATCATCCCAGGTAATGTCCGCCATCTTCCATTTGCCGTTTACAAAAATATTGATCCAGCCGTGGTTCATACGGTTGCTGGAGATACGTTTTGACGGAATACCTGCCGCGCGGAGAAGGGCAATAGCGGTATTGGAATAGCCCTGGCAAACCGCGAGGCCGTTTTTCAGGACTGTAAGCGCATCCTGCTTTTTACGCCGGTCTTCGTACAGAAAGCTTTCAGCGTCATAAACCGTATGCCGGACAATATAATCATGGATAGCTTGTATCTTTTCCTCCTCAGAATTGAGCCCCCAGCAAATGTCGTTAAGCAAATTGATCACCACGAAGTTATCGCTCTGCGCTTCGCCGGAGGGGTAAATCCAGCGGCCGTCTCCATCCGGGCCGTCTTCGCCGCGGGTGTTGGTAACGGAGAACGACGCAAAGGGCGGTGAGCTATACGCCGCCCCTGAATAATCGCCTTCAGAACCAAGAGCCGCGGACAGGTTGATAGAAACAATCTCGTAGACATTAACCGTATAGGCCCCCGGACCGAAACGCAGCCAGATACGCATACTGAATTGATCCCTCAAGAGGTAACGGGTCTTTAAAGCCGGGCTATCAAGTTTATACACCTCAACAAAGGCATAGTTGTAAACATTCGGCTTTGTTACCTTCCCTTCAAGGGTAAAAAAACCATCGGCGTTAAAGGTTTTTGCCGTAGGGTAATCTATCCGTATGTTTGCGGATGAAAGCGAACCTGTTCCCTTATCTTCATAGCCCCGGTATGTTTTCCCTGTTCCCTGCCAGGTGTAGGATCGCCGCATATAATCTTGAGGATGAACGGTAATTTGGCTGTTTGAAGCGCTCTTTCCGTCAGCCCTGGCGGTGATAGTATACGTTCCCGGCGCGGATGGAGTAAATACTCCATCTGGATTAACCGAGCCGGAACCTCCGCTTACCGTAAAACTGAACAAGGCGCCTTTCCGCACAGAACCGTCCGAACGCAGCGCCTCCGCCCTGAAACGCAACATTTCCGCGGAATCCGCGCCTATATAGGTTTCCTGTTTTCCGCGAGGATAAACAACCACCCTGTCTGTCCGGTCAGGAACAAGGCTTATGTCGTCAAGGTAGACGGCGTTAAGGCCGTTGACGATAAATATACCGGCAGATGACACTTCAAAACGGATGGAATGTTCCCCGCGGGGTATAAATATAGTTTCCGTTCTCCATACCTGTTTAAGACCTGTCCATGATCCCGTTTCTTTACCGTCAACATATACTTTAAAAGTCTGCCGGGCTTGTTTCAGATCAATTTCAGTCTTAAAACGGAAACTTAAAGCCGAATCGGTATCCGGCGCTATCTTTTTCAATTCCAGGATAGAAAGGCCGCCGGCCCTTGCGCCGAGTTTTAAAAAACGGGAACTATTGCCAAAATATTGATAATTTGAAGTTTCAGCCTGCGCCTGGGTGATAACCGGTGTTACCGCACCGCCTATAAGCCACCGGTAACCGGCATTTATACCCGTTTCAAAATTCTCATATATAATTGAAGGCGGCTCTGCTTCCGTCCGCAATTCAATATCGTCAAGCCATACCTTATTGCTTGTATCGTAGTAATAATCGCTATTCTTTTCTAAAACCCATTTGATAGTATGGGCAGTTGCCGGAGCGATTGAAAAGGAATGGGTGTTCCATGATCCGTAAAGACCGTTAAAGGAAGCAGTCTTCTTCTCATCTATATATAAAACCAATGCCGTTTCAACATCGCTGCCAATATCGGTTTTTATTTTAAAGAAAAGCTCAAGGGGAAGTTGCGGTGTTTTCACGGTACAGGAAACAGATGAACGTCCGCCTGTATTCATACCCTGTGAGGCAAATTCAAGCGCATTGTTGTCCCCTTCTCTGGTTATACGGGGCGGGATGGATCCTCTGCCGGAATTTTCAGCAAGCCAGGCATTGAGGCCGTTGTTAAAGGTCTCGCTGATAATCAGTTCCGGTTTTGCGGGCAGGGGCCGTTCAGGGGGAAGGGCCGCGGGAACATTTTCCATCCCAGCTCTTTCCGGCGGCCTTTCGGCAACAGGCGCTGTTGTCAGGCAGGCCGAGGCAAACAATAGAACCGCAAACAAGGCGGGAAACAAGAGCTTATCTTTCATGACTGGCGGTAATGCTCTAGAAATAACCCGAGGCGGCGCATAGCATCGGCGAGGGTATCCTTGTCAGGGAGAAAGACTACGCGGAAATGATCGGGATCTTTCCAGTTAAAACCTGTACCGTGCACCAGAAGTATGTGCTGTTCCCTTAAAAGATCCAGGATGAATTTTTCGTCGTCGGTAATACCGAAGCGGTTAATGTCGATTTTAGGGAAGCAGTAAAGCGCCCCCCTGGGCATAACTGCCGAAAGCCCGTTGATACTGTTGACAATGTTTACCGCGGTATCGCGCTGCTCGCGGAGCCTGCCGCCGGGAAGGATAAGGTCGCGGATGCTCTGATACCCTCCCAGTGCGGTCTGTATGCCGTATTGGGAGGGCATATTGGGGCAGAGCCTCATATTTGTCAGCATTTCAAGGCCGTCGGCATAACCTTTCGCGCATTTTCTGTTGCCGGAAAGAACCATCCATCCGGCACGGAAACCCGCGGCGCGCCAGGCCTTGGACATGCCGTCAAAGCTGACGGTGAGTATATCGGGGTCTATGGTTGCCATAGGTATATGCTTTGCGTCATCGTAGGTTATGCGGCTGTAAATTTCGTCCGCGTAAACGATAAGCTCGTTTTCCCGCGCGATACGGGCTATTCCTTCAAGAATGGTCCTGTCATAGACCGCTCCTGTAGGGTTGTTGGGGTTGATAACGACAAGGGCCTTGGTACGGCTCGTTACCTTGGAAGCTATATCGTCCAGATCGGGGTTCCAGTCCGCCTTTTCATCGCAAAGGTAATGCACGGCCTTGCCGCCCGACAGGGTTACCGCGGCAGTCCAGAGAGGATAATCGGGCATAGGCACAAGGACCTCGTCCCCGCTGTCAAGAAGGCCCTGCATGGCTATCATAATAAGCTCGCTGACGCCGTTCCCTATGTAGATATCGTCTATTCCTATGTCTAAAAGCCCCTTGGACTGAAAATCCTGCATAACAGCCTTGCGGGCGGAAAAAAGCCCCTGAGAATCGCCGTAACCTTGGGCATTCTGTAGGTTGACTATCATATCATGGAGTATCTCGTCCGGCGCGGTAAAGCCGAAGACTGCCGGATTACCTATATTGAGCTTTAATATCCTGAACCCTTCAGCCTCAAGCCGCTTGGCCTCTTTGAGTACCGGCCCCCTTATATCATAGCATACATTCTCCAGCTTGGACGATTTGACAAAATTTCTCATATATCCCTACTTTGAATCGGGAGGATTTCTCAAAAACTGAAGTTTTGGGAAATCCTCCCGTATGTGTACGCATATGGTGTCTGACACCCCTGCGTCCGCTTTCATAAACTTCCTCTATCCATTAAGCAAAGAATGAACTACCTCGCCCTGAAGGGCGAGGTATCAGATTTTTTCGATCCGAAAAAATCTGTCGATGGATAGGAAATTATCAATACTGCGCGGTTTCATACCCCGCTATCCGCGGCAAAAA
>JAISQR010000473.1 GCA_031274035.1 Treponema sp.
TGAATATGCAAAAAATCCCGATCAATGGGCATGCTTTCGGAGTTTGCAAGGTATAAATATTCATAAATATGAATATTTATACTATTTTATGCGCGAAGCGCAACAAACTCCTAGGAGCCTGCGGGAGGGATACGCACTACCCTGCCGTGAGGCGGCTTCGACTTTTTTATGCAAAATACTGCATATTAATCGTATAGTCAAATTCCCAAAGGAGCCGAGCATGGAAGTATACCGTAAGTTTTTTTCTGGTAATGTTAACGCATTCCTATCTTGCATGGTATCTTTTTACCGATTATGCTTATGTTGACTCTCATTTATCAACCGGTAACTATTCAGGCCCCTTGCTGAATAAATTTGTCAATTTAAGGAGAAAAACATGGATTTTGTAAAGGAAATGCGGGATAAGGCTAAACATTTACAGAAAAGACTGGTCCTTGCCGAGGGTACGGAGCCCCGGACGGTAAAGGCTGCCAGAATCCTCACCGATGAAGGTTTGGCATCTCTGGTCAGTCTTATTGGGAAAGAATCGGACGTGCAAAAGGCCGCCCTTGCCCAGGGCGTTGACCTTGCGGGTATTAGTATAATCAATCCGGCTGCTTCGCCCAAAATAGAAAAATACGCCCACGAATTCTACGAACTGCGTAAGCATAAGGGTGTAACCGAGGAACAGGCTAAGGTTGATATACTTGCCCCGCTGCGGTGGGGGGCCATGATGGTTCATCAGGGAGACGCCGATGCTATGGTAGCCGGCGCCGAGAGTACCACCGCGGATGTGTTGCGGGCAGGTCTGGCCATTATCGGCACGGTTCCCGGTTCCAAAACCGCATCCTCCTGCTTTGTAATGCAGTCGCCCGATCCCTGCTGGGGTGTAAACGGCGCGCTTATCTTTTCAGACTGTGCGGTAGTGCCGGATCCAACCGCTGAACAGCTTGCCGAAATTGCCATATCGGCGGCTCAGTCCTGCCGTGAATTCCTGAACGCCGAGCCGGTTGTTGCCCTGCTGTCTTTCTCAACAAAGGGATCCGGCGGAGATAATCAGAACGTGCTTAAGGTAAGGCAGGCGGTGGATATTGCAAAGGCCAAGAATATTGATTTCCTTATTGACGGGGAGCTTCAGGCCGACGCGGCCCTTGTGCCGTCGGTTACGGATAAAAAAGCCCCGGGCAGCCCTGTAAAGGGTAAGGTCAATACACTGATCTTTCCGGATCTGGGCGCCGGAAATATCGGCTACAAGCTGGTACAGCGCCTTGGCAAGGTTGAAGCCTTCGGCCCCTTCCTCCAAGGTTTTGCAAAGCCTATCAGCGATCTTTCCCGCGGCGCGTCCGTAGAAGACATTGTGGTAACCGCCGCCGTTACCCTTTCACGCTCGAAATGAACGAGTGTTATGAAAAACAGGCTGAAGAAATCCGGCAGGGCGGGGGATGAAAAAAGCCCCGATCAGAATGACGGCGGTGAAGAAAAACTCAAGGCGGCTGTTCAGGCAGGGGCAAGGAGAGATTACCGGGGCGCCGTGCGGATTCTGGAGGAGCTTATATCCGGGTCCGATACCCCGCCGGCGGCCTTTCTCCTTTTGGGGCGGTCCCTGCACAGCCTGGGGGACTACTCGCGCGCGCTTGCGGGTTTTAAAGATTATCTGCGGATAAAACCTTATTCGGCCCAGGGTTATTTTTTTGCGGGGCGTACCAGCCTTAGTCTGGAAATGCCCCAGAAAGCCGTAGCCCTGTTCAGAAGGTCCCTTGAATTAAAACATGACGATCCGCTTGTCATGGCTATGCTGGGTATTGCGTATCTTAAATCGCGTCATTCGGAACAGTCCGTGGAGATGCTTCAGGCAGCGGTAGAAGAATTCGGCGGCGCGGCTTTAGACGAGGGCGTGTCCGCGGAAGGAGGGGAAGAGCCGCTTTCTCCAGAGGACAGGAAGCGTATCTACCGCGCCTACCTTAACGCACTGCTTGTGCGGGGCATCCGGCTTTGCCGTCAGCAGGACTATGCCCTGGGCAGCCAGATGCTGAACTTTGTCCTGGAAAACAGCCCTATCGAAGGCGCCGGCCGTGCGCAGACCGGCAGCCTTCCCCTTATCCACTTGGAACTGGGAAGGGCGTGCCGGGAGATGGGCCTGCTGGAAGACGCGCTTAACCACTACAGCCTAGCCCTTGAAGCAAGCCCGCGGGATCTGAGGATACGGTGGTATCGTGCTTCCATGCTTATGGAGTTGGGCAGAAACGCGGAAGCCGTTGCCGAAATCGATCATATCCGTTCGCTGGATGAAGAGATACCGGATCTGCCCTGGAACAGTGAGTTGGTTGATCGTTATATGATTCGTTCTTTTCTTGAAATAGGGGAATGGCGCAGGGCCGCGGATCTTTGCAGGATACAGCTTCAAACCAAGCAGCCCGATCCCCGCATACATGCCATGTTTGCCGAAGCCCTGCGTAATCTTAAAGATTTTAAGGCAGCCTATAACCATCTGGAACGGGCGGTTGAGCTTGACGGCAGAGGTATCGATCTGAGGTATGCGCAGGTACTTGTTGCATGGGAAGCCGGAGATATGCAGGGTCTGCGGAAGGCCCTGCGTGCAGCCGATTCCCTGGGCGGCGATACCAGCCTTCTGGACAGTTTTTCCCTGCTTCTGGAAGCCAAAACATCCGCCAATGTCCAGGAGATCATTACAAAACTTCAGGATAATATACGTCGCATGGGGCCCAGCCTGGAGATTATGTATGCGCTGGGGGAGAATTACCTAAAGGCCGGGCTGCTTGAGGAAGCCCTAAGCTGGTTCAGAAAGGTAAGGCTGCTCTCAAAGAAACACGAGCTCTCCTATCTGGGGGAGATAGCCGCGCTGCAAGCCCTTGCGGACGAGGTAAACGCTCTTTCGGCCCTTAAAACCGTCAGGGCCCGCGGTATAGGGCTGCTTGAAGTTGCTGAGGAAATACGCAGAAGCGGTAAGAATATACACAGGGACAAGGGTTCCAGGGAAAAAGAGGGAAAAGGGAAAAACCTCAAGGTGCCGCTTAAAACAGATCCGCGGAATCTGACGGATCAGGAGCGGCCGGTCTATATTCTTACCGAACTTAAATCGGCCTATTCCGAATATCTAAAACTCTGGCCCGACAATTACGGCATACGCCGGGAATTTGCCCTATTCCTTGTCCAGTTGAGCGAGTATGCCGAGGCCGCGAAGGAACTGGAAACCCTTCTGGCCTGGGAGCCGGGCAATCCAAGCCTGCGCCGTGTGCTGGCCTACGCATACCGGAAAACCGGACGTTACCGAGAAGCGGCGGTATTCCTTAAAGCCCTGCTGAAGGAAAAACCGGAGGACCTGGGCATTCTGCTTGAATTTTCAGGCTGTCTTGAACGCTCAGGCTCGGCGTCCTACGCCATAGCGGTTCTGGAAAAGGCGCTGCCCCTGTTTGCCCGGTCCCCTGATATACCGCTGATGCTGGGTGTTTTCTTTTACCGGCAGCAGAAACCCGAAAAAGCCCGCAATTACCTTCATGAAGCCCAATGCCGTTCCCCTGACGACAAGCGGCCCTACAAATGGCTTACTCTGATTGCCGGGAAATCCGAGTAAATCTAGCAGCCGCGGACACTTCGTGTCCGCGGCTGCTATTGCATTGTATCGTTGATATATGGCATAACATATGGTATACTTTACTCAAGAAAGGGGGTGAAGTATGCCGAGGCCGAAAACGTATCACATTAACCTGGCGGGCGAAGAGATTGCAAAACTCAAAACAATTATCCGTAATA
>JAISQR010000524.1 GCA_031274035.1 Treponema sp.
TCATGTTTTATACCATCAATAATTATTTGTAGCAATATATTTTTTGATCGCAGTATCTTTAGAAAATTATCATGACTCAAAACAGATGTTATCCTCACCATATTCGATCTAGTATCAACAGATAATACTTTCTGATTATTCAGAGAATACGCTATAGAATCAGCATTAAACAATATGGAAGATATTCCACTGGGCAATTTCTCTTTTTGCCTTATACTGATATTACAAATAGTTTCAATAGCGGCGTCATTTTTAAAATTGAAATCAATGGCTGCATTTATAGTATTTCCAATCCATGTTGAAGCAGGAAAAAAATACATATTGGTATCACTGCTTAAATTATATTGTTTTATTTGAGGTCGTGTAACACAAGATAAAATAGAAAATGGAATTAATATGAGCAATGGTTTCTTCATGTACTATTTTTTTAAGATAGGGTACTGTTATGATATGGGGATATAGCTTACCAGCACCCTATTCAATAGCTTATTCTCCCGTTACGGTTGCCTGATACTCGATCCAGAGCCCCAAAATACCGAGTTTCTGTGTAAAGTCAACGGTTGAAATGTTGGTGATTCCGCCATTCTTTGCCGCAGCCTGTATCCCGGCATCGGCACTACCAAACATGCCAAGCCAGATTTTTCCTGAAGCTTGGCCTACCTTACTGCCAACCGGGTTAGTGGTAGCAACTACAGGGCTGGTTATGGTAGCACAACCAACAGCGAAGAAACAGACAACCAGAAGACCCACCACTGCAATAAATTGCTTCATACAAAGCCTCCTATCGAAACCTCCTATAGGCTTTCGATTATAAAAAATAAAACAAAAATAATATACGCTATTACTATCCACAAGGGAAATCTTAGATGTAATTTATATTCATTTCCGTCTATATTTAATTATTAAATCCCATGTATAAATGTCAATACACAGGTGCGATATAATTTTCAGAAAATTCGTCTTCCTATTTCGCCTAAGATCCCGCAGGGACCGCCCTAGGGAGCCTGAGGTCGAGGTCTATTTTGTGCTTCCATAAAGGATTTTTGATTTGCCTAAGGGTATGATCGCTGATAAGCTGGCTTACCGCCTGTCTCGCTTCCTCCTCGGACCACCGGAGCGGTTCAGTCTGGGCTAAAACACGGGCTACTTCGGCCAGGGTATACCGACGGCGGTTGTTCTTGAAAAACCCGAGAAGGCTGGCCTCCTCGCGTAGGGTGGGTACTGCGGTACCGGCACATACGTCACAGCAGTCTAATCCGGGCGTTTCACCGGTTCCCTCATACGTAAGGAGCCTCAGTAATGCCTCTCGGCGGCAGCCCCGGGGAGCTCGGGCATAGGAGAGGAGCTGCGAAAGCCGTATCCGGTTCGCCGCTGAGCATACCCGTTTCATGCTCCGTTCATCATCAGGCCCCCAGAGGAGTATCGCCCGAGCAGGAAGACCGTCCCGCCCGACTCGGCCCGATTCCTGGAGGTAGGCTTCCACCGAGGGCGGGCAGTCCCGATGTATCACCGTACGTATATCCGTCTTGTCCACCCCCATGCCGTAGGCGCAGGTGGCAATCAAAATCCCCTGAGGATGGGTCAAAAACCAGCGTTCTCCTGCGGTTTTTTCTTCCCGGCTCAGACCGGCATGGTAAAACCGAATCGTTTGAGGCCCCTGGCCCCCCAACTCGTGTATGAGGTAGCGGGCGAGTTTTTCCGTACCCTTCCGGGAGGAACAGAACACAATGGCCGGCTTAGGGTGCTTGATGAGCAGATCTCGGACCGCGAGATCCCGGAGTATGCAGCCTTGAGCAGCATAGCTGATGTTGCTCCGGTCCGGATTACCGATGATCCGGTGTGCCCCTGAACCGCCGAAAACGAGTTGTTCTATCTTTTCCAGTACCGGCGGTGAAGCGGTAGCGGTAAACGCGGTTACCACCGGGACCCGTCCAGCGGGGCCTCCGGCGGCAGCGACTATGCGAGCGATGTCCCGGTAGCGGGGCCTGAACTGTTCCCCCCATTCACTGACGCAATGGGCCTCATCAATCACGATATGGACAATACCGAATTCTTTGAGCCTTCCCAGTACCGAAGCGGTCAGAAGCACTTCGGGATTGGCGATGATGAAACGGCCTTTCCCGGAATGGATCCGTTCCCAAAGGGCGCTCCGTTCTTCAGGACTCTGACCGCCGCGGAGTATGACCGGCATGAATCCCCGTTCTTGGAGCCGCCGTTCCTGGTCCGCCATCAAAGACAGAATCGGATAGATTACCAGGGTTGGTCCTGCAAGCAGCATGGCCGGAAGCTGGAAACAGAGGGATTTCCCGGCACCGGTAGGGAGTATGACGATCTGCCGGTCCCGGCTTTCCCGGTCCGCTTCCACCTCGGTAGCTGCTCCGGCGCCGAGATCCGCTGCTGCGGATCCACCGGTTGTAGGCCAGTGGATAGGGATGCCTGCAGCTTCCGCAGCTTCCAGGATATTGGTTATCACCAGCCGTTGGTAGGGGAACAGGTAGGATACCCCGAACAGTGCTTGGGCCGCGGCGTTCAGGGGATCGGTCTCAGCAAGCGCGTAGCGGCTTAGGGCATCTTGGTTTTGCATGATATACCTCCGGATCAGCTATCTTATACAAGGCGCTCATAACCGGTATAGCTTTACTACCCATAAAAAATGAGGCGATGTCCGTAAAGAAGACCACCGATACCGGAAGCGGAGCAGCGGAGGCGTCTGCGGCATACTTTTCCTCGGTGCAGTCCGCATCATCCGAGGACTTCCTGGGGTTCTGCGTTTATCCTGGGGGTGGTTGGGATTAGAGGGTTTCCGCCAGGTTTTTCCCAAAAAGCGCGCATATCCTCCGGTAAAAGGCATCAGGCAGGGGGGCCTTCAAGATTCCCGGTAAACCCAACTCCTGGGTAGCTTCCGGGACCGGAAATTCCAGGGTATAGGCGTGCAGCAGCAGCCC
>JAISQR010000001.1 GCA_031274035.1 Treponema sp.
TGCCGGTCTTCATAGATTTTCCGCATCCGTCCTTCCATCACCCGGGATGCCGACTTGAACATATCTTCTTGCACTATGCTTTTCTGAAACATATTCCCTCGCTGTTTTTATTGTATCACACTTTGCGGACTTTTCGGAGGGGACTCAAAGGTAAAACCGTTACCGGCTGAGGCGCGGGGATGTTAAAAATCAGTAAAAATGTTCTACTAAGATATGTTCGTAACTATTCAGTCACCCCCTGTTTTAGGGTATTTTTGACACCAAATTATTGAAAATGGTGCGGTATAATAGAAATACGTGCTGTTTGTCGCAAGAAAATGGGTAAAATTTAGACACGACTGATTACATGTTTCAGGAATTTCTAACCGCAAAGTCGAATCGAACCGCGAACCTTCGGTTCGATGGTTCGCAGTCGAAGAAGTTTTTGCTGAAAGCCCATGTGTACCTTGTTATATCTAGGTAATTTGTCAGATTTGAGATATCGAAAGAAGGAAACACTACGGTTTTTCCTTCTTTTTCCTCCCTTTTTCGACTTATTCGACTTCGCGGTTTATATTCTTCATGTTTATTTATGGGTCAAGTTTAGGGCTTGCCCTGCGGTTGTTCATTTTGTTCTTAACGTGCACCCGGAACTGGTTGTGCCACCCGCACTCATCTTCATACAGCTTCCGTGTCCGCCCTTCCATCACCCAGGATGCCGACTTGAACATATCTTCTTGCGCTATGCTTTTCTGAAACATATTCCCTCGCTGTCTCTATTGTATCACATGTTGCGGACTTTTCGGAGAGGACTCAAATGCAAAATTGCTGCTCCGAAACAGTTTTTTTGACTAGGAGCCTGTTGCGCTTGTAGGTTTTTGTGAATTTTTTTAGCAAAAAAGTCACAAAAACCACGATTATTGGACATCCGCGAACCAAAGGTTCGAACGCAGTTTGTAAGGTAAATCGAACCATAGGTTCGCATCGCCTTGCAGGCGATTTTTGGAGGTTTCATGCGCGAAGCGCAACAAACTGCTAGGATATAACCCCTCCCGGGTTTCCGGGTCTTCCGCCTCGGGCCATTCTTTATACAGCACGGCATTCGATTACCCCGGTCGCCCAAATGTTCTCCCCCCTGCTTCTACGGCAAAAACGGGTACATTTGGGATAACTACGCATACTGCTCCGGTAAAAACAAATATTCCCCGGTCAAAAGTGCGTACTTCTGAGGCAAAACTGCGTACTTCTGAGGCAAAACTGCGTACTTCTGAGGCAAAACTGCGTACTTCTGAGGCAAAAGTACGTACTTCTGAGGCAAAACTGCGTACTTCTGAGGCAAAACTGCGTACTTCTGAAGTAAAAGTACGTACTTCTGAGGCAAAAGTACGTACTTCTGAGGCAAAAGTACGTACTTCTGCGGTAAAGGTGCGTATTCCTCCGGCAAAGGTATATGCCGGTACAACAATTTCATTTCTAGCAGCCTGTTGCACTTGTAGGTTTTTTGCATATTCATGCAAAAAACCTCGATCAACGGGCATGCTTTCGGAGTTTGTAAAGTATAAATATTCATTTTATGAATATTTATACTGTTTTATGCGCAAAGCGCAACAAACCCCTAGCAGCTCGAATAGGATAATAATATAATACAGAAGATTCCTGAAATTTGATATTTTTGGGAATTTTTTATAAGTTTTTTATGGAGGAAAATGATGAAAAAATTGGTATTGATCCTTTTGGCCCTATCCTTGCTGATCCCGGCGGGGCTCTTTGCGGCCGGAGGAACCCAGCAGACCGGGCCGCTTACCCTTTCGGTTTGGACCCACGAAGACCCGAACCGTACCCGCATTGAGGAACGGTACATCCAGGAATTCCAGACGGCAAACCCCAACGTTAAAGTCGAACGGACTACCCAGGCTTCCGGCAAGCTCATCGAGCTGGTTCAAACGGCATTCGCGGCGAATCAGGGGCCGGATATCTTCAATCTTTCTATAGAAGATGAATACCCCTATATTGCCAACGGCCGGGTAGCGCCTGTCAACTATGCGGCGGCGGGCTACAGGAACAAGGCCGACCTTATCAACGCCTATGCCGAGGGTTTTCTGGACCCGGTTACGGTAGACGGCAATATCTACGGCCTCCCCCTGGAGCTCACCAACTGGTGTATTTATGTCAACAAGAAGGTGTTCCGGTCCGCCGGCCTGGACCCGGAAAGGGATTATCCCAAGACCTGGGAAGACATGGTCACGGTTTCGGAAAAGCTGGTAATTCGTAACGGCGATATTCTGACCCGCCGGGGCTTCGACTTCCGCTATCCTTATTACCTGGTGGCCTTTGTTCCCATGGTGGAACAGCTCGGGGGCAAACTGGTAAGCGACGACGGCAAGACCGCTATCGTGGGCGACGAAGCCTGGCTTACCTTCCTCCGCTTTATGCGCGACTGGGGACCCTCCGGCAAGAACCTGGGTTCCCCCACCTATAGTAATGCCCGTAACCTCTTTAACCGGGACAACAACGATATAGCCATGGCGACTACCGGGCTCTATCAGCAGGGCCGGATCAAGGCGGATAATCCTGAGTTCTTTGAAAGCAAGGAATGGATGGTGGTGCCCTATCCCAAGTTCCGCAACGCCGTTAAGGATGTGGCGGGCTGCTATTACGGCCACTACTACATGGTCAATGCCCAAAGTTCCAAGGCCAACCAGGACGCGTCCTGGAAGCTCATCGGCTATATGCTGAGCCATCCCGAAGAATACCTTACCGAGGTGAGCCTTATTCAGCCTACCAAGGCCCTGTTCAATTCTCCGGCCTATAAGAGCATGCCTTATTCCGATGTATTCACCAAGGATATGCAGAGAGGCCACATCGTTTACTTCGGCGCCCACAGCGCCGAGCTTCAGGCCCTGATCCGCAACGCCGTTGAGTCGGTTATGCTCTCCGGGGTTGCCCCGGAACAGGCCCTTGCCACACTCAGGTCCGCCGCCCAGGAACTTATCGACGATAAATAAGGAAAAACCATGACAAAAAAACGGTATAAAGGATTTGAAAAAAAGCAGGCCCGCTGGGGCTTTGTCTTTGTCCTTCCGGCGATACTCTTCTTTTCGGTTTTCAGTTTCTTTCCTATTCTGAATGCCCTTTATACCAGTTTTTTTGACAAGCGGGCGCTGTCTCTGGCAGCTCCGCCCTTCGTGGGCTTTGGCAATTACGCCTATCTCTTTACCTCCCAGACCGCGGGGTTTTGGAATTCCCTCAGGGCTACCGTCGTGTTTACCTTGGGGACTTTTATTCCCCTCCTGGTGCTCAGCCTGATTATCGCGGTCTTTCTTACCCGCTTTGTGGGGAGGGGAACCAGGGGCTTTTTCCAGATCGCCTTTTATACCCCCGCGGTGCTTTCGTCGGTAGTGGCCGCGGCGATCTGGATGCTCATGTTTGATCCCAGGGGCCTGGCGAACCAATGGGTCAACGCCGTCTTCAATACTCCCGGAGTTGATCATAAATGGCTGGCCGACAGCATCATGGTCCAGGCGTCTACGATGGTGGTCTATTTCTGGAAGTATATCGGCTATTTTGTGATTCTTTTTATCACCGGCCTTTCGGCCATACCGCCGGCGATTTACGAGGCCGCCACTATCGATGGGGCCGGACGATGGCAGGCCTTTTGGAAGATCACCCTGCCCCTCTTGAGGCCGACGGTGGTTCTGGTTTCCATTATGTCCATGCTTCAATGCCTCAAGACATTCAGTACCCAGTACCTGTTTACCCAGTCGGGAGCGCCCCAGGCGCCAATCAACGTAATAACCCTCAATATTTACCGCACGGGGATTACTAATCAGCGTATAGGCAGGGCCAGCGCCATGAGTCTGGTGCTTTTTGCCATTATGCTCCTCCTTACCTGGCTCCAGTTCAGGACTTCCAAAAGCGACGATGTGGAGTATTGATATGAATACGAAAACGACGGGGCTGTATAAAAAATCCTTTCCCTGGGCCGAAATCCTTGTGTGGATCTTTCTTTCTTTTGTCCTTGTCTTTACGGCGGCGCCCCTCTTGTTTATGTTTACCGCCTCAATGATGCGGAAAAACCAGATTGTCCGCATGCCCTATAGCTGGCTACCCAATCCCTTTTATTTCAGTAACTACCTTCAAGCCCTCAAGGGCAACGACGGTTCCTGGATTTTCCCCAGGAATATGCTCAATTCCCTGATCGTTTCTTCGGTCGTGGCCTTTACCACGGTGTTTCTGGCTTCTCTTACCGGTTACGGCCTCGCGAAGTTCCGTTTTAAGGGACGGAATTTTGTTTTTATGATGATCATGGCCACCATGATGATCCCTTTTGAGGCCATCATGATTCCCCTGTATATGGTCGCCAGGGGGCTTCGTATTCAGAACACCTATGTCGGCCTTATTCTTCCCTTCATGGTAAGCGCTTTTGGCGTTTTTCAGATGCGCCAGTACCTCATCACCTTTCCGGCCGAATACCTGGACGCGGCCAGGGTGGACGGCCTTTCGGAGCCGGGGATCTTCGCCCGGATTGTCTTTCCGAACTGTACGCCGGTAATCGCCACCCTTTCGATCCTTTCTTTCCGCGGACAATGGGATAACCTCCTCTGGCCCCTCCTGGTGATCCAGAGTGAAAAAATGAAAACCATCCCCCTCTATATTTCAAAATTTTCGGAAGAAAAGATGACCGACGAGGGCGCCATGATGGCGGTTGCGGCTATTGCCAGCATTCCCATATTTATATTATTCTTTTCCCTGTCCCGGTATTTTATCGGCGGTTCAGCGGTTTACGAATCACGAAAGGGTTGATATGGCTTGGATATTTGACGGTAAACATTTCGGCGGATATACCTATGAACACTGGTTTGACGACGATCCTACGCCCGGCGTAGGGGAAGACTCGGGCCCCCAAACCCCGGCGGAGGAGTCCGGCGGGGCCGAAGGCGGGCCTTCCCCCCAGGAGCCCGCCGATACGGGCTGCCGGCATTAGCGCTTTTAGTCTGAATTGCTGCCTACTGTATATTGAGCCGGTTCCAAAACTCGGTTAGTTTTGGCCCGGCTCTTGGAAAAAGCGGTCAAAAGCTCGCTTTTTCTCCTAAATCTAAGGTTGCAGTTCCAAAATCTGACATTTTGGAACTGCCTCTTGCCTCTATTGAAGAATATAAACCGTGAACTCGAATCGAACCATCGAACCGAAGGTTCGCGGTTCGCGGTTCGATTCGACTTGGCGGTTAGGTTCTTCTTCGTAACTATTGCAGTTTTGAGGGGGATTTCAGAAGTTGAAAAAGTAAGTGCTGTTGCCCTGCCTGTATAGGCAAACGCCCGGTTCTGGTGGTAAACCTTATAGATAGAGGCTCCCGGGACTCCGGTTTTTGGGAAACGCTCACAATACAATGCAGGAGGCGTTATGAAAACATTCGCGGAAATTCGTTATGACAAACTGGGACCCAGAGTGGTCAAGGCCCTTGAGGCGCGGGGTTTTGACGCATGGTACTTCCCGGCCCCGGAAGAAGGGACGGAAAAATTCTTTTCCCTTATCCCCGAAGGGGATACTGTTTCCTGGGGCGGGGCCATGACCGCCGTCGATCTGGGACTCATGGACAAGATCTACGAGAAGGGTTACAAGGTCATAGACAGGGACAAGGCCGCCTCCCCTGAAGAGAGGCTGGAACGTATGCGGCAGGCCCTGCTCTGCGACACCTTCGTGGCAGGGACCAACGCCCTGAGCGAAGACGGCCAGCTCGTCAACATCGACGGCTTCGGCAACCGAGCGGCCGCCATGATCTTCGGCCCCAAGCAGGTGATCATCCTGGCGGGCATGAACAAGGTGACCCGGACCCTGGAGGACGCCGTGGTCCGGGCCAGAACCGTGGCGGCGCCTGTCAACATGCAGCGCTTCCCCGGCAGGAAAACCCCCTGCGGCGAAACCGGGGCCTGCGGCGACTGTCTCTCCCCGGATTCGATCTGCACCTATATTGTAACGACCCGGCTCTGTAAGCCGCCGGGCCGTATAAAAATCATCTTGATCGGGAAAGATCTGGGTTTTTAATTTTTGTTGATCTGGATGGACCGCTTCTGGGCTTCAGCCCGCTTCTTGATCTCCAGCCTGAGAATGCCGTTTTTGAATTCCGCGGTGACGTTTTCGCTGTCGGCGTTCTCGGGCAGCTTGAAGGAGCGGTTGAAGGCGTTGACCCTCCGCTCCCGGAGTATGTAGGCGCCTTCTTCCTTGCCGTCTTTCTTCTCTTCCCTGGAGTCCTCCTGCTTGGACGCGATGGTGAGACTGCCGCCGTCCACGTGGACTTCGATGTTTTTCTCTTCATAACCGGGAAGATCCATCTCCAGCTCATAGGTTTTCTCGGTTTCCCGTACATCCACCGCCGGGAGCCGGTTGTAGATTCTGGCCGCGGGGCTCAGAACCGAATCCCCAAAGAAGGATTCAAAATAGCGGTCGAAATCATTCAGGGCGTTCTCGATAGTGTTGGGGCGATACATGGTTACAGCTCTCATATTTTTATCTCCTCTCGTTTTGCTGGTCGGCCCAGGTTCAGCCCGGACCCTCATTCCCGTCCTTATCAGGATTTGAGAATGCGGAGCTGACAGCTTCCAGGAGCATCCGGGTTCTGATTTATCAGCCGACAATTATTAATAAGCAAAAACCGTGCCAGGTTTCAAAAAAAA
>JAISQR010000123.1 GCA_031274035.1 Treponema sp.
TGCCGCAGGGTTGGTTGTTTCCCCGCGCCCGCACTAAAGCCTTTAATTCCTTTGCCTTTTCTTTCCACCCCTCGGGGAGGTATTCCAGCAGTTTATTAAACCCGTTGTTTTCCTCTTCCATCCCTCTATTCTACACTGTTTTTTCAACTAAGTGAACGCATATGGTGCAATGCCCTCCTTTTTAATCTAAAATTTACAGATTTTTTGTTCTTTTTGTCCGGATGGAGTATTTTTCACCTAAATGGAGTAGATAGGGGCTTAAAATAACAGCATAGTATCTTTAACTTAGTCAAGGCTAACATATATTAACGGAGGTATTTTTTATCTGACTTTGGCGTATGTCCAACGGCGGGCGTTACCTATTCATTCTAAGGGGGAGAGGAATCAATGGAAAATAAACTGCAAGCTAAAGACTTAATTAACGTGGGAATATTTACAGTTATATATATTGTGATATTCTATGCTTGTATGATGCTGGGGTATATCCCGATTTTCATTGTTTTGCTGCCTGTCGTCTGTTCCGTTGTCTGCGGAATACCGTTTATGCTGTATTTAACAAGGGTAAAAAAATTTGGTATGGTTACCCTGACCGGCTTAATCTGTGGGCTGCTGATGATGGTTATGAGAAGTGGTATCATGGTTCTGGCCTTTGGAATAGGATTTGGCCTTATGGGAGATTTAAAAGTAAAAGTGCTCTGTAAGGATGTTCACAAATTCCCCGCAAGCGGTTATCATATAAATTATGGATACATACCGCGCGGCCGCCCTTGATGCTATACTCAAAAGCCCTGAATTTGCTCCGCATATCGCGGAAGTACGGGTTCTCCCCGCGGCGGAAGGGAATTTTTCGCCTTTTCCACCGGATGTGGATATGCGTATTACAGGCGCGCTGCGGAGAGCCGGTATAGAACGGATCTACACGCATCAGGCCGAGGTCTGGGCCGCACTCAGGCAGGGCCGCAATGTTGCGGTAGTAACGCCTACCGCCTCGGGGAAGACGCTCTGCTACAACCTTCCTGTCATGCAGTCCGTACTTGAAGACGAAAAAGCCCGCGCGCTGTACCTGTTCCCGACCAAGGCGCTCTCTCATGATCAACAGGCTGAACTGAACGAGCTTGCGGGGAGCGGCCCTGGTGAAGGCGGCTTTTCCCTGCGGGCAGGCATCGTTACCTACGACGGGGACACACCCGAAAGCCTCCGGGCAAAGGCGCGGGAACGGGGGCGTATCATTATTTCCAATCCCGACATGCTCCACGCGGGGATACTCCACAACCACCCTAAATGGATGCGGTTTTTTTCCAATCTTAAATACATAGTTATCGACGAGGCCCACGCTTACCGGGGCGTTTTGGGCAGCCATGTTGCAAATGTGCTGCGCCGCCTTAAACGTATAGCGGCCTTTTACCAATCGCGGCCCCAGTTTATCCTCTGTTCGGCCACCATTGCAAACCCTAAGGAGCTTGCCGAACTACTTATAGGCGAAGAGGTATTCCTGGTAGACAGGAACGGAGCGCCGCGGGGGGAAAAGCGTATCGTCCTTTACAACCCGCCCCTTGTTGATGCCGTACAGGGGATACGGCGCAGTTCGGCCGGCGAGAGCCGCCGCTGGATGCTTGCCTTTTTAAAAGCGGGGATAAAGACCATACTCTTTGCCCATTCCAGGGTAAAAACCGAGGTTCTCTCAGCCTATGTAAACGAGGACCTTGCCAATATATACACTGACAATTCCCGTATACAGGTTGAAGCCTACCGGGGCGGTTTCCTTCCCAACGAACGGCGCGAGATAGAGAAGGGCCTGCGGGAAGGCGGTATACAGGGGGTGGTTTCTACAAACGCCCTGGAACTGGGCATTGATATAGGCGGCCTTGACGCTTCGGTTGTGGCAGGATTCCCCGGATCTTTCAATTCTTTCTGGCAGCAGTCGGGCCGCGCGGGAAGGCGGGGCGGCGTTTCGGTGTCGGTTTTTATCGCATCCATGTCGCCGCTTGATCAGTTTATTATGAACGACCCTGAATGGTTCTTTAGGAAAAATTCCGAGGAAGCGCGCATCAATCCTGACAATCCCTATATCTTTGCGGATCATGTAAAATGCGCGGCGTTTGAGCTTCCCTTTAGAGATGAGGCTATAACCCCGGACGCCGGAAGGCGCAATCCGGCCCAGGACGCTTTGACAAAAGAGCCGTTAGGATCAGAGCCCTTCGGATCGGAACTCTTTGACGCACTCTCCTTCCTGGAAGAAGACGGTATAGTCCGCCATACAGGGGGGAAGTGGTACTGGGCGGATCGTTCCTATCCGGCGGAGGGGATAAGCCTCCGTTCCGCCGCGGCGGATAATGTCGTGATCATTGACACGACAAAGGGCGGCAATACCGTCATAGGCGAGATGGACAGGCCCAGCGCCAAGGAACTTATCTTTAAGAATGCGGTTTATATACACCGGGGAAGGCAGTACACGGTTGAATCCCTGGATATACCGAACAGGAAATGTCTTGTGCGTGAGGCCGATGTCAACTATTTTACCGACGGTATAGTGAAAACCGATATAAAAATACTTTCGGAAGACGAGCGTTTTTTTATTGTTGAAGGTGCGGATCAGGCTGCGGGCGCCGGCTATGCGGAAACATCTCAATCCTGCGCGGAAGGCGTTCTCTGCGACGCGCTTATACGTTCGCAGGTTACCAAATTCAAAAAAATACGCTTTCATACCCACGAGAATATCGGCTACGGCGATATAGACCTTGCGGAAGAGGAAATGCAGACCAGGGCTTTGGCTATAGTTTTTGGCGGTGAAACCAGAGGCGGTAAAGCCCTGTCGGTTTTAAAAGAGGAAGAAAAAGCCCTGATACTCAGGGGCGCCGGTACCCTTATAAGAACCATGGCTCCGGTATACCTCCTCTGCGATCCAAGGGACCTCGGCATTGCCGAGCGTTCCCGCGATCCTCATTTCGATGTACCATGTCTCTATGTCTATGATAGATACCCGGGCGGCACCGGTCTTGCCGAAGCCCTTATCCATCGTATAGGGGAACTTTTTCTCTCGATTTACAGGGTCATTGAGTACTGCCCCTGCAAGAGGGGCTGCCCTTCATGCGTAGGGCCTGAAGGAGACAAGCCGGGGACAAGGGCCTTTATTGAAGGGCTTCTGGGGAGATGAAGAGGAAATTTACCGCGGATTGCGTGGACGGACACGGACTTTAGGCAGCATTGAAGCGTAGTTATTATTAAGAGGAGTTTGTTATGGGAACAGTTTACGCCGAACTTATCCTGAACAACGCCGGTGATGCGGACGGCGAAAAGCAAGTGTACCAACTGACAGAACAGCAATTTTACTTTTAAGAAATTCAACCGCGAAAGGCGCGAAAAAACACGAAAAAGCAAAGTACGCTGCTTCCAAGTACCGCGAAAATACCCAAATTTGAAGAAATTCAACCGCGAAAGGCGCGAAAAAATACGAAAAAGCAAAGTACGCTGCTTCCAAGTACCGCGAAAATACCCAAATTTGAAGAAATTTAACCACAAGG
>JAISQR010000129.1 GCA_031274035.1 Treponema sp.
GGTCAAGAATAATGCTCTGCCTCCCCCTCGTGAGCGGGTTCTTGGGCTCGCCATTCTTTTTCTTCCCTTCGCGGTTGTTTTCTTTTCGTACATTTCGTGTTTAAAAGTAAAACCGCTGAACCGCTGGCGCCGCCAATTGACACCTTGTCCCAGCCCCGCATTTATTCTATAATAAAGGCTTGGAGGCGACTATGTCCGATTCAAATGTACAGCGGCCGGACCAAAGATCATCCGGCGAAAAACCCGGTGCAAGCCCAAGACTTGCCCTTATCCGCCATTCGGTAAGCCATATCATGGCTCAGGCAGTAACAACAATCTATTCCGGTACAAAGGTCGCCATTGGTCCTTCAATTGAAAATGGCTTTTACTATGATTTTCTTCTCCCCAGGCCGATTACCGCTTCATCTCTTCCTGCAATCGAGGAAGAGATGAAGCGTATTATCAACTCCCGGCAGGATTTTATCCGGTTGACTGTCAGCAGAGAAGAAGCTCTCAAGTATTTTGAGGACGAGCCTTTTAAACAGGAACTTATCAATGAACTGCCCGCGGGCGAAGAAATTTCTATCTATGAAAACCGCGATGCCGGAGGCAAGGTACTGTGGACCGACCTCTGTCGCGGGCCGCATGTGCAGAATACCCGCGAAATCAACTCTTCGGCCTTCCGCCTTATGAGCATTGCCGGGGCCTACTGGCGCGGCGATGAAAACCGGCAGATGTTGACCCGTATCTACGGCACAGCCTGGGAGAATCCTAAAGACCTCAAGGTTTATCTTGCATTTCTGGAAGAAGTAGAAAAGCGGGATCACCGGCGGGTAGGCAAAGACCTCGACCTCTACTCTATACACGAGGAGGCCGGAGCGGGGCTTATCTACTGGCACCCGAACGGCGGACGCATGCGCGTAGCCATTGAGGATTTCTGGCGCAAAATGCATTACCGTAACGGCTATGAGATACTCTACACCCCCCATATCGGTAAATCGTGGCTTTGGGAAACTTCCGGGCATCTGGGATTCTATAAATCGAATATGTACTCCCCCATGGAAATAGACAAGCAGGATTACATTATTAAACCTATGAATTGCCCTTTTCATATTCTTATCTACAAAAACAAGGGAAGGAGCTACCGCGACCTGCCTCTGCGCTGGGCGGAGTTGGGGACTGTCTACCGTTATGAACGTTCCGGCGTACTCCACGGCCTTCTACGGGTGCGGGGTTTTACCCAGGACGACGCCCACATCTTCTGCACCCCCGAACAGATGGAGGGGGAGATACGGGAGGTACTGCGCTTTAGTCTGCATATCTGGAAGGTCTTTGGCTTTAAGGACATCAAGGCTTACCTGGCGACTAAGCCGGAGGAATCTGTCGGCGAACAGGCCCGCTGGGATGCGGCCCTAGAGAGTCTCCGCAAGGCTGTGGAGGCTGAGGGGCTTCCATATGAGATAGATGAAGGCGGCGGCGCTTTTTACGGCCCCAAGATCGACCTTAAAATCAAGGATGCCCTGGGCCGTGAATGGCAGATGACTACAATTCAGTTCGACTTTAACGAGCCTGAACGCTTTGATATGAGCTATGTTGACGCCGACGGCCAGCATAAGCGCCCTTACATGGTCCACAGGGCGCTGCTCGGATCGCTTGAGCGTTTCTTCGGTGTTCTTATAGAGCATTTCGGCGGAGCCTTTCCGGTCTGGATTGCACCGGAACAGGCCGCCGTTATCCCCGTGGCCGATAGTTTTAACGATTACGCCGAAAAGGTAGCCGCCGAACTGAAAAGCCGCGACATACGGGTAAGCGCCGAAACGGGTGACGGACGGCTTAATGCCAAGATACGCGAGTGCCAGAACAGAAAGATACCCTATATGCTGGTAGTCGGCCAGCGGGAGGCCGATGGGGGCACGGTTTCCATACGGCTGCGGGACGGCAGACAGCTTGGAAGTAACGATTCTGCAATGAAAATCGAAGAATTTGTAGAATACATAGAAAAGAAAATTCGCACACAGGATCTGGAGCTATGAAGGAGGCTTTCTGATGAAAAATTATGTTTCATTTTTTTTCTGTTTTCTCTTGATCATCTTAGAGGGAAGTGCCGTTCTCTTGGGAGACGAAATACTCAAGCGGAACGACGGCAGGGATATTATCCTGCATGAGAACTTTACCTGGGAGTACCGTGAGGACCCCGGCGTTCAAAATGGTCCAATTGAACGTCTTGATATTTCTGCCAATTTGACGGGGCAACTGAACAGCAGAAGCGGTAAATTCACCGTGTATTACGATCCTATAGAATGGCACGAAACTACCGGTCTTAATCCCTCGGCAGAGATTCAGATGAGCAATACCGATAGTACCGGTTTCTGTATACTTATTATGGAAGGAATTCCCCTTTCCGTTGAACAGATGAAAGATGTTGTTATATTAAATGCCCGGCGTATGGACAGTAATGCTCATGTGGTACAAACGGAAAGGGTTCTGGTTAATGGCAAAGAGGGGACTATATTTACATACATAGTACAGTACGAAACCTTGCGCTTTATCTTTTATAATCTTATTATGAGTAACGAGAAGGGTTCCATTCAGTTTGTCTTTTATACGATAGATTCCGTATTTGAACAGTTAAAGCCCGATTTCCGCAAGGCAATGTCCGGTTTGATATTTTAAGCTCTTCAATAGAGCTGTTGATGATTACAAGCTGCCGCGGAGAAAACTTCTGAATCCTTGTAGTGCAAAGAGTTACGAAAAGCGAGGTCCCTTTGGCGGCGCCTTCGCTATGAGCCGCGCTTTCCGTAACCGGTCAAATAATTTGTAATAGACTATCACCGCAAGGAAAATGACAAAAGAACCCGCTCACGCGGGGGAAAGTTGAGATTAATCTTTGCGGTTTAAGGGCATTTCAATGCATCAGTCCTGAGTAGTTACCGACAGCAATTTTACTTTTAAGAAATTCAACCGCGAAAGGCGCGAAAAAACACGAAAAAGCAAAGTACGCTGCTTCCAAGTACCGCGAAAATACCCGAATTTGAAGAAATTTAACCACAAGGCGCACAAAGGTTTTTGTCAGAACGCTTCTTTCTTCCCTTCGTGTCCTTGGTGGTTGTTTTCTTTTCGTACATTTCGTGTTTTTCGTGGTTAAAAGTAAAACCGCTGAGTTACCGAAATTCCCTCTTGCATAAAATAATTTTTTCTTGTAATTTATAAGTTCAGAATGCCCAAATTCAATTTTCTGTCAGGGTAAGCAACTGTTACAGAAGGAGGTGTGCATGAAGCAGCAGGTGGTGTCGGCTCTGGTAGAAAACAGGGCAGGTACACTGAGCCGGGTTTCCGGTCTCTTCAGCCGCCGGGGCTTCAATATTGACAGTTTGACTGTCGGGGAGACCGAGGACCGCTCGATCTCCCGTATGACTATCGCGGTAACCGGAGAAGATTCAGTGCTTGAACAGATCATCAAACAGCTTGGAAAACTTGTCGATGTTATTGCAGTGCGGGAACTCGATCCTACCTCCTGCATACGGAGGGAAATCATGCTGATCAAGGTCAGCGCGGACGAAAAAAACCGCGCTGCGGTTCTTGAAATAGCCGGTATATTCCGTTCCCGCGTTATTGATGTATCACCCTCTACCATTACTATAGAGGCTACGGGCGATATTGAAAAGCTCGACGGCCTCCTCCTCCTCCTTCGACCTTACGGCATCCTCGAACTAGCCCGCACCGGCCTTGTCGCGCTGGAGCGGGGATCCCTCGTACTATCCCTTACATAACCGGCAATTGCGAAGCGGTTTTCTTTTGGCTGTTCCAAAAGAAATTAGAGCCGAACAATTACCGGAGTCTCACAGATACGCATACAGGAAAAAAGTATGCAGGGGAGAATTTAGTCTTAGGCGCTGTAAGGGGCGGCCGGAGGTAAGTAATGGTAGAGAAAAAATTGAAAGGGCTGCTAGGAGCCTGTGGGACTTTGGTGAATTTTTGCATAAATATGCAAAAATTCCGATTAATGAGGCTCCTTTGGGAGTTTGCAAGGTATAAATATTCATATTTATGAATATTTATACCATTTTATACGCGAAGCGCAACAAACTCCTAGGATTGTTCATCCGAGGCATCTGATTCGCAATATTATAAGGAAGGACTACTATGATAAATAACGCTATTCGCAGGATCAAAATTTTTGATACCACATTAAGGGACGGGGAACAATCTCCGGGATGTAGTATGAATTTACAGGAAAAATTGGAAGTGGCAAGGCGGCTGGAACTGCTCAAGGCGGATATTATTGAGGCGGGTTTCCCTATTTCAAGCCCGGGGGATATGGAATCGGTCAAGGCTATAGCGGGGATTATTAAGGATAGTACGGTTGCGGGGCTTTGCCGCTGCCTTGAGAAGGATATTGATGCCGGCAGGGAAGCCCTGGTTCATGCCGTTAATCCGCGCATACATGTATTTCTTGCGACATCCCCTATTCACATGAAGTACAAGCTCAAGATGACGCCCGATCAGGTGGTAGAACAGGCTGCCGCTTCGGTGAAGTATGCAAGAAAATTCTGTAGCGATGTAGAGTTTTCCGCGGAAGACGCTTCCCGCAGCGATCCCGATTTTCTGTGCAGGGTCTTTGCGGAGGCTATTGCCGCCGGCGCCGGTACGGTGAACATTCCCGACACGGTAGGCTATGCAATGCCCGATGAATTCGGCGCCCTTGTCCGGTATGTTAGGGAGCATACGCCCGGTATAGAGAAGGCCGCAATATCGGTACACGTCCACAACGATCTGGGCCTCGCGGTTGCCAACAGCCTTGCGGCAGTTGCCGCGGGCGCGGATCAGCTTGAGTGTACGGTGAACGGCATAGGAGAACGCGCGGGTAATGCTTCCCTGGAGGAGATAGTCATGGCCATGAGGGTGCGCAGGGATTACTGGCATACGGATACGCAGGTAGATTCCAGTCAAATATACACGGTAAGCCGGCTGGTAAGCCAGGTAACCGGCGTTAAGGTACAGCCCAACAAGGCCATTGTAGGCGATAATGCGTTTGCCCATGAAGCCGGCATACACCAGCACGGGGTTTTGGAAAACAGGGAAACTTACGAGATAATGACACCGGAATCCATAGGTATTCCCAAGAACCGCATGATACTGGGCAAACATTCGGGCCGCCACGCCTTTGACGAGCACCTCAAGGAACTGGGATTCGGTCTTGACGCAAAGACCCGGGACGATGTCTTTGCCCAGTTCAAGATACTGGCAGATAAAAAAAAGGCGGTGGACGACCGTGATATTGAGGCGTTGGTGATGGGCGTATCCGCAACGGCGCCTGAAACCTGGCAGCTTAACCGTTGGGTAGTGAACTGCGGGTCCACACTCAGTTCCACCAGTACGATACGGCTGCGGCATAAGGACAGTTCCTACCACGAGCAGGTTTCCGTTGGCGACGGCCCTATAGACGCCGCTTTTAAGGCCATAGATTATATCATAGGCAAGGAACCTGTTCTGGAAACATACAAACTGAATGCGGTTACGGACGGCGAAGACGCCCAGGGCGAGACGATTGTAAAGATAAAATGGCAGGAACGCTACTGGAACGGCCGCGGGGTTTCTACGGATGTGGTAGAATCTTCTATAAAAGCGTATCTTGCGGCAATTAACGCTATGGAATGGGAGCTTTCCGCCGGTACAGGAAAACCGGAAGCGGTACTTCAAACAGAGAGCAGGTAACATCAAGTGCGGCGGGCCTGTACCGCGCTGAATTTGCCGCAAGCTGCGCTTTGTGTACTGTGGTGGGGGGTAGCGGAAGCCGCGCTCTGCGCGGCTTCCGCGAAGGGGGGCCGGAGAGAAAGGGCTGCTGCCGCAAGCGGCGGCGTGGAACAGAGGCCCCCCTTCAGCATTAAAAAGGCTATTGGAGAGGCGGACTTCACTCGGTATTAAAGAGGTTTCGGGGATGGGTAAGACTGGTACAATCGAGATATTTGATACGACGCTGCGGGACGGGCTTCAGGGTGAAGGGATTTCCTTTTCGGTGAGGGATAAGCTGGCGGTAAGCGAAACACTGGACGAATTGGGGGTTGCCTGGATAGAAGCGGGGAATCCGGGGAGCAACCCCAAGGACATGGATTTTTTCCGGCTGGCGCGGGGGCTTGGATTGAGGAACGCCAAGATATGCGCCTTTGGCTCTACGCGGAGAAAGGGGCTTAGTCCAGCGGAAGACCCCCATATTTGGAGTCTGCTTGAGGCAGAGACCGGGACGATTGTAATTTTTGGGAAAAGCTGGGACCTCCATGTTACCGAGATTCTGCGGGCGGACCCGCATGAAAACCTGGCTATGATCGCGGAAACTATCGGTTTTCTGAGGGCGGAAGGCCGCTCGGTGATCTACGATGCGGAGCATTTCTTTGACGGCTGGCTCGCTAATCCTGGGTATGCGCTGGAAACGCTGCGGACGGCATGGGAAGCAGGGGCCGGACGGCTTGTCCTATGCGATACCAATGGAGGAAACTTCCCTGAAACTATTGCGGAAGGGGTAAGGGCGGCCGTCAAAGAGCTTGAAGGGCGGAGGGGGCCTGTCAAAGGGTCCGAAATTTATACCGATGACGGCGCCGCACCCCCTCAGTCGGCGCCCATGCCGGTAATCGGCATTCATGCGCACAACGATTCCGGTCTGGCCGTTGCCGCTTCGCTTGCCGCGGTGAATGCGGGATGCGGCCATATCCAGGGCACCCTCCTTGGTTTTGGGGAACGCTGCGGCAATACCAGCCTTGCCGCCCTGATACCCAGCCTTGAACTTAAACTGAAACATCCCTGTCTGCCGCCGGGCCGCCTGGAACATCTTGCGGAAGCCTGCCGGAAACTGGCCGAAATTGCCAATGTAAGCATACCGGTCAATACGCCCTATGTCGGGGCCTGCGCCTTTTCGCATAAGGCCGGTATGCATGCGGACGGTATACTCAAGATACGGCATTCTTTTGAACATATAGACCCTGCCCTGGTGGGAAACGGCCGCCGTTTTCTTATGAGCGAAGTTGTAGGCAGATCCGCCATTGCCGAACGGGTTAGGAAGATATATCCTTCTATAACGAAGGATCACCCGGTTACGGCTATTCTGGCAGCCCGCCTGAAGAGCCTTGAGGCTGAAGGCTGGGCTTTTGACGGCGCGGACGGCAGCTTTGAGTTGCTGGCCCGCCGGGAATTGGGCCTTTACACTTCGTTCTTCAGGATCGAAGCCTACCGCGTGGTAAGCGAGCATCCTACCGGCGCCGCTATCGCATGTTCCCACGCATGGATCAAGGTATTCGTGGATGGTGAATACGAGATTGCCGCAGCCGAGGGAAAAGGCCCGGTAAACGCGCTGGACGGCGCGCTCCGTAGGGCTCTAACCCGTTTTTATCCTGAGCTTGTGGAGGTACGCCTGTCTGATTACAAGGTAAGGGTGATAGACGGCAAGGATGCGACCGAGGCCAAGGTACGGGTTCTTATCGAAACTACGGACGGACAGACAAGCTGGAGTACCGCCGGCGTATCTGCGGATATTATTGACGCAAGCCGCGCCGCACTGGTGGATTCGATAGAGTACAAGCTCATCAAGGATAGATAAGAGCCTTTACGGGGCTTTTGCAGAGCTGCGGTTTAACCTATGGATGCTAAACTTTTTGATGGAGGTATGTGATGAATTATCAAATTGCCCTAATACCCGGAGACGGGATTGGTCCGGAGGTGGTTGGGCCTGCAACCGAGGTGCTAGATCTGATCGGCGATAAATACGGTCATGTTTTTAATTATGCGGAACTGCTTGCAGGCGGCAAGGCCGTTGATATGGCGGGTGAACCGCTCCCCAAAGAAACGCTGGAAACCGCAAAGCAGTGCGACGCCGTCCTTATGGGCGCGGTGGGCGGCCCCAAATGGGATACAGGGCCCGGTAACATGAGGCCGGAAGCCGCGCTGCTGGGGCTGCGGGGAGGGCTGGGTGTTTTCGCCAACCTGAGACCCGCTGTTCTGCTGCCCCAACTCCGCGCAGCCTGCCCCCTCAAGGATGAGGTGCTGGCCGCCGGTAATGCCGGGGGACGGAGCGGTTTTGACCTGCTCATCGTGCGCGAGCTTACAGGCGGCGCTTATTTCGGCAAGAAGGGACGGACGGAGGACGGTAAAGCGGCCTACGATACCGAATACTATTCCTGGCTGGAAATTGAACGGGTACTGCGCTCCGGTTATACAGCCGCGGCGGTACGGCGCAAGAAGGTCTGCGTGGTGGATAAGGCCAATGTCCTTGAATCGTCCCGTCTCTGGCGGGAAGTTACGGAGGTAGTATCCAAAGATTATCCCGATATAGAAACATCGTTTATGTATGCGGATAATGCCGCTATGCAGCTTATCCGTGCGCCCGGTCAATTCGATGTGATCGTTACCTCCAATATCTTTGGAGATATACTCTCCGACGAGGCTTCCGTGCTTACCGGCTCCATAGGCATGCTCCCCTCGGCAAGCCTGGGCGCCGTAAACCAGAACGGCGATAAGTCCGCAACACAAGGCTATCCTACGGGGCTTTACGAGCCTATACATGGTTCCGCGCCGGATATTGCCGGGAAGGATACTGCCAATCCCCTAGCGGCTATCCTTTCGGCGGCTATGCTGCTGCGCTATTCATTCGGGCTTGAAAAAGAAGCCCTTGCAATTGAGGCTGCGGTGAACAAGGTTCTGGATGAGGGCTGCCGTACCCCCGACATTGCAAGCCGCAATGCCGGAGACGCCGCTTCCGAAAGGATAGTTGGAACCAGAGCAATGGCCGGCGCGGTACTCAAGGCGCTGGAAGGTTGCCTGGACTAACGATAAGAAAAGAATCGTAACCCCGGTCCCGCAAACTCTGAAAGCATGCCCATTGATTGGGGTTTTGGGGGCCCCACGCCGTGAAAGATACTTAGATAAACCCACTCAGAACTCGCTTATGCGAGGGAGGGTTCGTGGGGCGGGCCTGCACCATGCTGCTTTAGCGGACGAGCCGTGCTTTCGCGCGCCTTTTCGGGTGTCCCTTCCCCGCCTGCGAACCTTCGGTTCGTAGGCGGGGGTTTTCTTGGTATGTGGTTTAAATACCCCTCAAGCCCGTCGGCGCTATTTAATTAACACAAATTCTACCCGCCGGTTTTTCCATGCTTCATGCCTGTTATTATCGGATATATCTACCGCAGGCCGCCTGCCGCCCATTCCCACATAACTCAGACGGCTGCCTGCTACGCCAAGGGCGCCCAGACGCTCCATGATATATTTTGCCCGTTGTTCGCTTAAAGGCTGAAGTTCCTTCCGCTCCTCCTCTTCCCGGGCAGCCGCGGTCCGTGCGGTTGCGTTGGCATGACCTTCGACCTGTACCTTATAATCGCTAAATTTATTGAGAATTTCGGCAATACGTTTCAGAACACGATTATTGGTATCTACCACATCCGTGGAAAGGGTATTGAAATCCGCGCCATTCGGACGGAAAGTAATGGCAGGAACTTGGATATAGAGCCGTTCTCCCTTGCGGATTACCAGAATATCCACACCAATAATAGCGTTTACGGAACTGCCGTTTCCATGCACATCCTCAACGCTAAGGGTACAGGGATAGTCCATGGCGGATTGAACCAGTTCCCCCTTTGAGCTGAACCCATTCCACGTCAAACTAGACGGCGGGGCGCCCTGTCCGCTAAAACGGTAGAATACAGGGAACGGCGCCTGGGGTTCTTTTATGTCAAGACTCCAAGAGGCAATGGGCGAGGCATCCTGTACGCCCAGGTTTATATTGAGGATATCGTCCGATCCGTCATTGTCAGGGCTAAAAAATTCTGGCCGGGAACTGAAACTGAGTTCCGGCCCTCTTATATCCACAAGGACAAAGGCAGCGGCAGCCGAAACCTCATCACCCTTGGTATAGGAAACGGTAATCGAAGGGTTATACCTCCCCTCCCGCACATTACCCTGCTCGTCAAGGCCGTTCCAACCTATGGAAGCAGGCGGCGCCGTTCCATGACCGGTAAGATGGGAGAAGCTGCGAACTATCCGGTTTGACTCGTCCCGAATTTCAAACCGCCAGGTTGCAATACCATCGGGCAGGGAAAGACTTATATTGAACCGGACACTGTCCGCTGTCTGCCGGGCTTTAGGCGCAATAGTCGAAGCGCTGGAATTGAGGCTGACTCTGGGTATCCGTGTATCCACCGCCAGATTGGAAAGGATCCTTTGAGCGGTATTCCCCGCAATGTCGGTAGAGGAAAGTTTAAAACTGTAAATTCCGTCAGGAACCTTGACGCCGTTCTGATTCAAGCCATCCCAGGAAAGCGGATTGGAAGCGGATCTACCGGTCCATTGCCAGGATCGGATAAGCGTCCCCTGTGCGTCGGTGATAGCGGCGGTCCATTCATCGTTCCCTTCGGTAATCACGTTAATAGGGAGTGTATCACGTCTGTTATCGCCGTTGGGAGAGAAAAGAGTGTACGCGGCGGAAATCTCCGCTCGGGGCGCCTGGGTATCCAGGTCGAAGGGAATCGAAACCGCGCTGGGCTGGTTACCCTGGATATAACTTAAACTAAGCCTGGCCGTGTAGTTTCCGTCCGGTGCGGTAATTCCTGCGGTATTCCTCCCGTCCCAGGGAACAGACTGTGGCGGAAGCCCCCGGCCTTCAATGATCCGTACCGGCAGGGATCCAAGAGCGGGGAGAATTTCAACTTTCCAGCCGGATATACCCTCCCTCACCCTAATCTGCGGGATCATGGTGATGGTATCCGCAACCCCATCATCGTTGGGGGAAAAGGCCCGGCTATCCGTACTAACCTGAATAGAGGTATCCGCCGTACTAAGGGTAAAGTTAAGCGCGGCGGATACTCCGATATTACCCGCCGCATCTTTACCGCGCAGGGTGTAGGAATAGACCCCGTCCGCGGCAAGCGTACCGGCTGAGGTCATGCCGTTCCACCGGAGTTCGGACGCGGGGACGCCCGTAAAGTTGAAACTTTGCAGGGGCGCCGCAGTGGGCGGATCAGAGGCCCGGCGTATCTCGCCTATCCAGGTTTCTTCGGTAGTTCCCTCCTGATAAATGATAAGCTCGTCCCTATTACCGTCCCTATTGGGAGAGAAAATATCGTACTCAAACCGTATCGACGCCCTTGGATGTGTATTATCCACGGTAAAGGGCGCCGAGCGCGTCTGGGGCCTATTCCCCATAGTATAATACACTTCAAGCTGCCCGGTGTAACTGCCGTCTTGGACTATAGTACCGCCTTTGTCCTTCCCGTCCCAGGGAACAGACTCGGGCGGAGGCCCCCGGCCTTCAATGGTATATACTGGCTGGGATCCAACAGCAGGGAAAATTTCAACTTTCCAGCCTGCTATACCGTCCAGCAGCCTAATCTGCGGGATCATGGTGATGGTATCCGCAACCCCATCATCGTTGGGGGAAAAAGATTGAGGCGCCCCTCTCAAAGAGATCGGGGTTTCAATGGTAGTTAAGGTAAAATTAAGCGTATTGGATATTCCGGTATTACCCGCTTCATCGGTGGATGACAGATAGTAGGCGTATTGACCATCAGGACTCAGCGCTCCGTCATCATTGCGTCCGTCCCAGGCTATCCGCGACGCGGGCATACCCGTAAAACGGAAGCTGCGGATAGGCTGGGAAGACTCTGTATGGTAAACAGCGCCGGTCCATAATGTTTCCGCGGAACCTTCCTGATAAATAATAAGCTCATCCAAATTCCCGTCATTATTTGGAGAGAACACCGGATACTCAAGCCGTACCACGGCGTTTGGCGGCGTGGTATCCCGGTAGGGAGCAATGAGAACCCAATTCGGGTATAATTGATCCGCCGGCCTGGCGAATCTTAACATACCTATCATCACGATAAAATCCACAGGAACCTTTCCGTAGCCCTCTTTACTGAAACTAAGGGTACGATTTCCATTCGAAACGCGGAAAGTGATTATCCCCTTGGCATTGGTAGTAAAACTGCCGGCCCCTGGAATTTCCACCACAGCGCCGGCAATCGGTTTGCCCGACTCCGCGTCGATAAACCGCATAGCCTGATTCGGCATCATAAGGGCCATTTCGGCGCTTATAGCGGCCTTATCCGCTTCCGATTCCGATGAGCCCACCCAATTTCTTGACTGCCCGTAAATTCCCAGTATAAAACAGAGAAAAACCGCCATAAATACAGATAATTTTTTCATAATTAACTCCCTTCGCGGTTCAAATACTATTGTTCTTTATTGCTATTCAATCGAAACTATTCAATCGAAGACTAACATCCCCTGACGGAAAAAATCCCCAAGACATTTTGGCTGCCTTTTTATCAAACAACTGAATAGTTTTTTCTATGCTGCCTTTTCAGGCTACCGTTCGCGGTAGATAATCCTTCCCCGGCTTAAATCGTAGGGAGAAAGTGCAATCCGTACCCTATCGCCGGGAACAATGCGGATATAATGCTTACGCATCTTACCTGAAAGATGGGCCAGGATAAGATGACCATTCTGATTGTTAAGTTCGACTCTGAACATGGTATTAGGGAGGGCTTCCTTGACCACCCCTTCTACCTCAATTGCTTCTTCTTTAGCCACATAAACTCCTTGTGTATAGTCATAATATATCATATTACCGCCAATTTCAAGGGATCGGGCAGGGGCGGCGCATATAAATTTTTAATTTCTTGCAAAATATAGCATAGTACCGGCCAATTTCATAGTCAATGGGCCGCAAGGCCCCGCTCTCCGCCGCCGATTTTGTCTTGGGGTCCCGGTACTGAGACAACTCAGGGGTATCTGGAAACGACGCCCGATCCCACTGAGCGCAACAAACTCCTGGGCGGGCAATCCTGACCCGGCATTAAGGGTAAGCATGAATTTCTTGGTATCGGTCCTCTTGCGGACGATATAGGGCGGCAGGGTTCTTGGCATAGCGCACTCCACATGGAGAAAATGCCCGCACGGAAAATGCACGTTGCCAAGACTTCGATTTTTTTGATATATAGAAACCCGCTAATTCCTTATAATATAAGGAATTAGCGTTTGAGAGATACAGGACTCGAACCTGCCGCCTTCAGCTCCGGAGGCTGACGCTCTATCCAGATGAGCTAATCTCTCTATATTCACTAAAAAATATCAAATTTTAAAGACCCTGTCAAGCCTCTTCCGCCTGTCCTGTAGGCAAAGTAATGTCTTTGGCCCCTTTTCCAAGATACCTGACTAAGTTAAAATAGAGTATAGCCCCAAAAAATAATTTTTGGGTTTTATGTATTCAAATTTCGATAGTGAAAAGGTGGTAAAAATGGAACCTATCGTCCTGGCATCAGGCTCTTTGCGAAGGCAGGAATATTTCCGTCTTCTGGGACTGCCCTTTAGCATAATGCCTTCTTTGATAGACGAAAGTTTTGATGTAAATGCCAACCCTAATGATGTGGCAAAAGAAATGGCCAAAAGAAAGGTGCAGAAGATCATCGATCTCTTTAAAGGCCACACCTCGCCCTGGATCTGCGGGGCTGATACGGTTGTCTTTGTTGACGGCAAAATATTCGGCAAGCCTAAAAACAGGGATAATGCAAAACACATGCTGACCATAATACAAGGGCGGGATCATGAGGTGATTACCGCGGTGGCCCTCTATAACGGTAAGGAAAAGGTCATGGATATCAGAACTGTTTGCAGTACTGTTACCTTTACTCCCCTTAGCGATGAGGACATGGAATGGTATCTTGACACCGGGGAATGGCAGGGATCAGCCGGGGCTTACCGGATTCAGGGAATGGCCGGCTGTTTAATTTCGGGCATTAAGGGATCGTATAGCGGCATTGTGGGCTTGCCATTACACGAATTTTATGTCATGCTAAAAGACAATGGTTATTCTTATACAGGATAATGACAAAAAGTCTTGAGCTTTTTGTAATCTTCCGCTGCCTCCCAACTGGGACAGGCAGTGAGATACAGGGACGGCGCCGTTTAAGCGGGTATTGGCTGTGTTTTTCGTAAGGAAAGGCCCGATAAGCGTATTTGGACGGACAGGGAGGATACTTTGGCAGTAGTTACTATGAAAAGCCTGCTTGAATCGGGGGTGCACTTCGGACATCAGGTTAAACGCTGGGATCCGCGGATGGCGAAATACATCTTTGCGGAACGGAACGGAATCCACATTATTGATCTGCAAAAGACTATTCAGGCTATAAAAGATGCCTATGAAATGGTCAGAGATGTTGTAAAATCGGGAAAAACGGTTCTCTTTGTAGGGACCAAGAAGCAGGCTCAACAGGCAATTCAGAAGGAAGCAGAACGTTGCGGTATGTTCTATATAAACAACCGCTGGCTCGGCGGTATGCTGACCAACTTTGTTACTATTAAAAAGTCTCTGCTTAGGCTAAAAAAACTTGAAAAGATGGAAGTCGATGGGACTTTTGAGAATCTTACCAAAAAAGAGATAGCTTCTCTGGGTAAAGAGCAGGCCAAACTCCAGAAGAACCTGGGGGGCATTAAAGAGATGAAAGACCTTCCCGGCATCCTCTTTATCATTGATACCCGCATGGAAGCAATTGCGGTAGCGGAAGCCAAGCGTATGGGTATACCTATCGCAGCGGTGGTGGATACCAACTGTAACCCTGAAGGTATTGATTATCCCATTCCCGGTAACGATGATGCTATACGCGCCATTACCCTCTTCACCCAGATCGTTGCTAATGCGGTAATCGAAGCCGATAATGAGGCGGGCCTCAAGATCATAGAAACACTTGGGGATGAAGATGAAGCTATGGAAGATATTATAACCGATGTTTCGATTAAGGAAGAGGACAGGGAAGTTGATATAGAGTCTTTCTCTTCCGAAGCCGTCGTCCAGGCAAAGGATGACGATTCATCAGAAGAAGACGAATTGCCTGTTGATATAGATAAGGTATTCGGGGAAGACTGACGCTTTATTAAGCGCGTTTCTAAAACTGAAATTTTGAGAGACGCGCTTATTTGAAAATTTTTATAGAGGAGTTTGATTAAATGGCGGTAAGCGCAGCGGATGTTAAAAAGCTCAGGGAAAAAACCGGGGCCGGTCCTATGGAATGTAAAAAAGCTCTGGAGGAAACTAACGGAGATTTTGCTCAGGCGGAAAAGCTATTAAAAGAGAAGGGGCTTGCGGCTGTAGAAAAGCGTGCAGGCAGGGCCACGAATGAAGGCAAAGTTTTTATTAAAATTAAAAATAATGTCGCGGTTTTGGTAGAATTGGCAAGCGAAACCGACTTTGTTGCACGGAATCCTGAATTTATCGCCCTGGGTGGAACCATTGCAGAACTGGTCTTGGATAAGGGCTATACCGAACCCAATGAGGAATTGGCCAACATGGTTACGGATCTTGCCACGAAGATACGGGAAAACATGAGCCTCAAGCGGCTCAAGGTGGTCAAGGCCGGCGCTGGTGAGTATCTTACCCAATATATACACGGGGACGGCGCTATAGGTGTAGTGGTACAAATGGGGAGCGATAAGCCGGAGGTATTTGAAAGGGATGAGGTAAAAGAATTTGCCTTTACCCTAGCCCTCCATGTTGCGGCCTTTAATCCTCTGGCCCTTGACAAATCCAAGGTTAGTCAGGCCGTCCTTACGGAACAGGAAGAGATATTCCGCAAACAGATGGAAGGCGACGAAAAACTTGCAGGAAAACCGGACAATGTTATTGACAATATCCTTAAAGGAAAGATGAGTAAGTACCTGTCGGATATATGTCTTTTGGAACAGGGCTATGTTAAGGATGAAAAGTTTACCGTTACCCAGGCCGTTAATAATATGAACAACCAACTTGGCGCTTCTCTTAAAGTCCTGGATTACGTGTATTTTAAGGTCGGCGAATAGCCGCTCGTATAAAAGGGGTGAGATATGCACAGCGCTATTTCTTCAGCGGAAGATCGGATGAAAAAGACCCTGGCAAACCTAAAAGAGGGGTTTGCGTCCCTCAGAACCGGCAGGGCGTCGGCAAGCCTCTTCGATAAGATACGGGTGGATTATTACGGGAATAAAAGCCCTTTAAACCAAGTGGCCAATATTTCTATCCCCGAAGCGCGGCTTATCGTGATTCAGCCCTGGGATAAGGGCCTTATCAGCGAAATTGAAAAGGCCATACGCTCATCCGAGCTTTCCCTTAATCCATCCAACGATGGTAAGGTGATACGCATAAGTATCCCGCCTCTTACCGGGCAGCGGCGCAAGGAACTGGCGAAGATCGCCAAAGGCCAGGCCGAGCAATCCAGGGTTGCCGTGCGGAACATACGGCGCGATGGCAACGATGAGCTAAAAAAGCTGCTCAAAGACGGGGAACTAACGGAGGATGAAGAGAGTAAGGCTTCTGATGAGTTGCAGAAACTTACCGATAACTATATTGCAAAGATAAATCAGATTCTGGATGAGAAAGAAAAAGAAATAATGGAAGAGTAGAATATCTATTTTATGAAAATATTCTGCTCTATGAGATTCTTTATAAGATTTATAAAGAATCTGCCGTATTAAAGGATTTGATGACAGATACCATATCTTTAGACAGTTCTCTGCTCCCGTCTCATATAGGTATTATTATGGATGGGAACGGCCGCTGGGCCCAGAGCCGTAACCTTATCCGTACCCAGGGACATCTTGAAGGACTCAAGACCGCAAAACGGATAGTTAAAGCGGCAAGCGGCCTTGGTATTAAGCACCTCAGCCTCTATGTCTTTTCAACCGAAAACTGGAAGCGGACAGTTGATGAAGTGAGCTTTATTATGGGCCTTGTCCGGCAGCATCTCCGGGGGGAACTGGATTTTTACCGGGAAAACGGCATACGGATACGCCATACAGGCGATCCTGCCGGGCTTCCATCTGATATTGCCGCCGAATTGCGGAGCGCGGCGGAAGACACCCGATCCTTCGGCGGCCTACAGGTGATACTTGCCCTCAATTATGGGGGAAGGGATGAGATACTCCGCGCCATAAGGAAGCTGCTCAATGCAAAACCGGATGATACAAAAGAACCGCCGGTTGTTCTTGCCGGTTCCGGTAAGGGGCCTTCTGTAAGCGGCGGTGCGGGCGGAGGCTGCCGGGGTATAACAGAAGAACAATTCCGGCTCTTCCTTGATAATCCCGATATCCCCGATCCCGACCTCATAATCCGTACCGCGGGGGAGTTCAGGGTCAGCAACTTTCTTCTTTGGGAAGGGGCGTATTCGGAGTATTATATTTCCCCTAAATGGTGGCCTGATTTTACAGAAGAAGATCTTTATCAGGCGGTCAGGACATATCAGAACAGGGAACGCAGATTTGGCGGTATAAAGAAGTGAAAAAAATTTTAGAGCGGTTTCTGATTTTTTTTATCGGCCTTCCTTTAACGGTTTTTTTGGTGGTATTTCTGCCGCAAAGACACCATCTTGCCGCCAATGTAGTTATCGTTGTTTTTAGCGGTATAGGCGCAGTCGAATTTGCCAATATGCTTAAAAGAAAAAATATGCTTATTCCTCCCATAGAAGCCTTTATCCTTGGTATTGTAGGCCCGCTTGCCATGACCCTCTCGGTAAGTTTTAATATAGACCATGAACTTGTTCCTGCCGCGTTTATTATAGGCTCGGCTTGGCTTTTGGTTTCCTGTGTTTTCTCTCCCGAAAACCGTTTCCCTGACTATTTAGGTCATGTGGCGGCAGGGGTCTCCCTTATGATCTATCCGGGTTTTTTTATGCTCTGGATAATCAGGATGTTTACCTGGTCCAGGGCGGAAATGACGGTTCTTATATTCCTTCTCATCGTTATAATGAACGATTCGGCGGCTTGGGCCTTAGGTATGCTTTTCGGTAAAGGCAATAAGGGGATAGTACCGGCCAGTCCCAACAAGAGTATAGCCGGATTTATTGGGGGCAGCCTTGGATCGGTGCTTGTAGGGATAGGCGCCGTCATCCTTATCCCTGATGTTTTCAATTCACGCTTTATGTCCGGTATCCCGGCGGGGATTATTTTAGGCTTAACCACCGGCGCCGCCGCAAACCTCGGCGATCTCGGTGAGTCGGTTATGAAGCGGAGTGCGGGCATCAAGGATTCCGGCGCTCTTATTCCGGGGCGCGGAGGTGTTCTTGATACCATTGATTCCATAGCCTTGGGCGCGCCGGTGTTTTTTGTTATATACCGGCTCCTTTTTGGATTCTTTTAAGAGAAGCATCGGATGTTTTTTTAATGAGCGATATGAAAAAAAAAGTTGCGGTCCTTGGGGCTACCGGATCTATTGGAAAAAGCACGTTGGATATTATCCGGCACAATTCGGATGATTTTGAACCCGTGCTATTTACCGCTAATACAAACAGAGAAGCTCTTCTCTGCCTGGGCAGGGAATTCCCCGGTGTGCCGCTTGCGTTCTCCGGCGGCGCCGATGGTTTAGACGGCATAGCTTATTACGGCAAAGAGGGCCTGCTCAGGGCCGTTGCCGAATGCGGCGCCGATATTGCCGTAAACGGTATAGCAGGTTCAGCCGGACTTGAGCCTTCCCTTGCGGCTATAGAGGCTGGATATACTGTAGCCCTGGCAAACAAGGAAACCGTAGTTATGGCAGGCCCCCTGGTTTTTAAGCGGGCGGAGGAAAAGAAGGTGAATATACTTCCGGTAGATTCGGAACATTCCGCTATCTTCCACCTTATAAATGCCTATGGCAGAGAAAACATTGACAGGATATTCCTTACCGCATCAGGCGGGCCCTTTAGAACCTATAGCAAAGAGAAACTAGCCCAGGTAAGCGTACAGGAAGCCCTTGCCCACCCTACCTGGAAAATGGGGCCCAAGATCAGCCTCGATTCGGCTACTATGGCAAATAAGGGCCTTGAGGTGATAGAAGCCTGCCGGTTTTTTAATATGGCGCCTGAAGAAATTACCGTACTGGTACACCCCCAAAGCATAGTCCACTCTATGATACGGCTCCGTAACAATGCGGTTTATGCCCAGTTTTCGCGGCCTGACATGCGTCTTCCGATACAGGAAGCCCTGTACTGGCCTGAAACAAAACCTTCGCCCTTCGGCGCCCTCGATTTTAGCCAGCTTTCCCTGGAATTTGCAAAACCTGATGGTGAAAGATTCCCCATGCTGCCCTTGGCCTATGAAGCGGCTGTACGGGGAGGGCTTTATCCGCTGGTATACAATGCGGCTAACGAAATAGCCGCGGAAACATTTCTCAAAGAAGGGATACATTTCCTTGATATACCCCGCATTGTTCGGTATGTTATGGAGAGGGACTGGCAAGGTTCCTGTTTTAATTTGGAAACAATCCTGGAGACCGACCGGGAGGCAAGACAAATTGCGTTATCGTTAGTTATTAAAAAGATATAAGTTTTAGCCGTCTGCCTCCGGTAAAGGGTAAGAGGTACAAAACAAATTATGGAGGAGAAATAAATATGACTATTGTTAAAATAATCCTGGGGCTTGCCGGCCTTGGAGTGGTTGTATTGGTACATGAACTGGGACATTTTATCCTTGCCCGGCTTATGGGTATTGATGTAGAGGCTTTTTCTATAGGCTGGGGCAAGCCCCTTATACGGAAAAAAATCGGCGCTGTTGAATACCGTGTCGGTATGTTCCCTATAGGCGGCTATTGCAAGATGAGGGGCGAGAATGAATTTCAGGAAGCCTACGAGAACCGTGAAAAAGAGATCAAGATGGTTCCGGGGACTTTCTTCGGTGCGAGTCCCTTGAGGCGTATACTGGTCTGCCTTGCGGGGCCCCTGTTCAACCTCGTCTTTGCGATTCTGGTACTTTCGGTAATTTGGGGTATAGGTTTTAAGGAGTATTCCCCCGATAACCGTATTGTGCTTGTTTCCGATGTGCATCCTGACCAGCATTACCCGGCGGACGAAGCGGGACTCAAAAGCGGGGACCGGATAGTTGAGATTCAGGGAAAAAAGATAGGTAATTTTCGCGATATACAGAAATCTATCAGCATCAAGGCCGAGAAGGTCCTTCCGGTAACGGTTGAACGGGACGGTAATATTGTCAGCGTGAATATAGAGCCGGCCCTTGAAAAAAGTACCGGAGCGGGGCAAATCGGGATATATTCCTGGGTAGAGCCTGTAGTAAGCGCGGTAGCGGAGGGCAGTCCGGCGGCAATAGCCGGACTGCGGGCAGGGGACCGTATCATCAGGATAAACGGGGAGGAACTGTCCTATACCGCAGGCTTGTCCAGAATACTAAAAGATAAACCTTCGATCCTTGAAGTTGAATACGAGCGGGATGGAAGCAGGGGGGAAGCCGGCATCGTTTCTTCCGGCGAAGAAACGATGGATCTGGGTCTGGCATTTAAAATTAATGAGTATCAGCGCCCCCCCCTCTTTCCCTGGACCGCGCTAGTCAAGGGCGCCGAGGAAACCTGGGAGAACTTTACCGTTTCGCTGGGAAGCCTCCGCCTCCTCTTCCGCGGTATAGACCTTACCAAAGCCGTATCCGGCCCTGTACGCATAACCTATATGGTTGGCGAAGTTGCCGCCGCCGGTTTTGGAGAGAGCATAAGCGCAGGCCTAAGCTCTATGGCCAATTTCCTCTCGCTTATCTCTATAGCGCTCTGTGTAATGAACCTGCTCCCCTTGCCCGTTCTTGACGGCGGCATGATCCTTCTTTTTATAGTAGAAGCAATCAAGCGCCGTCCCCTGCACCCCAGGTTTGTCTTTATTTTTCAGAGTATCGGAGTAGTCTTGATATTCGGGATCATGATTTTTGCTGTTTTTGGAGATATACTTTACTTAACAGGCCGTTAAAAGAGTTTTGGGAACCTAGGAGTTTGTGGGGCTTGCAAACTCCGAAAGCATGCCCATTGATCGGGATTTTTTGCATAAATATGCAAAAATTTACCAAGTGCAATCGGACACGAAGTGTCCGCGGCTGCTAGGTTCCTGTCTAATTTAACGTCGGCGGCAAAATGCCGCTGGTTTCTAACGGAGTTTTTATGAAACAAAAAATCCCCTGTTTCTGCGACAATGACTTTTTTGTAGAGATTCCTGACGCAATCAATTTGGATAAAGACGCATCCTGTATTGACAAGATAATGGACGGCAGTTTTATGAATTTTATCTGTCCAAGCTGCGGGAAAAAACATAAACCTGAATTCCCTGTAACCGTACTCTGGCCCAGTAAAAATATAGAGTTGGAAGTATTGCCGGAGTTTGATCGGGGGGAATTTTACCGGCGGAAAAAGCAGGGAAACAAAAAATCCAGCCCTAAAAGAGAAACGGTTATTGGATACCCGGAAATGGCCGACCGCATTGCGGTAGTACGGGACGGTCTTGAACCTATTGTAGTTGAAGCGATAAAATACTACCTTCAGGTAAAGGCGGAAGAAACCTACCCCGATGCGGAAATTCACATCTGGTATCAAACTTGCAATGCAGAAAGTCTGGAATTTCATATACACGGGATACATCAGGATGAAATTGCCGTAAGCCGTATTCCTATCGCCCTGTATAAAAAGACTAAGGCGGATTTTAGCGGTAATCCCAAATCGGAGATATTCCGGGCTCTCCGTATCGGTTCGTATTGTTCCATATCAAATATGCTGCGTCCAGAGGAACTAAAATGAGGTACATTAACAAAAATTTTGTCTGTATCTTTTTAAATGTCCTGTTCACCGCCTCTTTTGTATCGGCCCAGTCGCGGAATACAACAAGTCAACTCAAAAACGCCCCTTTTATCCCCGGCGGACACCGGGGTATGGTAAAAGCCCTGGCCTACGACGGAAATGGGGAGGTACTCAGCGCAGGAGCCGACGGATTTATTGAGATATGGGACCTCAAAAAATATAGCGCGAGCGAACGCTTTCAGATCAGCGCCCTTAGTCTTACTTCTATGGTTATTCGTCCGGGGAAACCCCAGATTGCCGTTGCCGAAAGCGACGGCCTTGGCCTGTACCGTATTTCTGTTTGGGATTACCGTACCAAGCAGAATCTCTTTACCCTCCAGTTTAGGGATCCTATTTCCTATATAAGCTATTCAGGCGGGGGCAATTTCCTTATTGTAGGCCGCAACGGAAGGACAGGGGTTGTGTTCATAGACCCCGAGACCGGCGCTGTACTCAGATCCCCTGAAAAACTGACGGGGCAGGTTACCTTTGCGGCTACCAGTCCTTCCGAAAAGACGATGATTACCTATCTCCTTACGGGAACGCTTTCGTATTGGGAACTGGAATCGGGTAATGAACTGCGCCGTTTGAATGTTCCTGCGGGTATCAATTCGCCCGTCCTATTCGGAAACAATCGTTTTCTTGCGGGCTTCTCAGGCGGCCTTGTGATCCTGGATGCGGTAAACGGAAATGTCCTTGTTCGGGACCGAAACATCGGCGGGGGAACCCTTATGCAGGCGGACCCTGACGCGCCGGAATTTATATGCCTTTCTTCTTCCGGGCAAACACCGGTATTGACTCATTTTGTATTCTCCAGAAACAGCACCCTTGTTGTTAAGAATCAGCGCACGGTTTCCACTTCGATTCCGGCCATTACCTGCGCCGCCATTACTTCCAATTCGGCGGTCTTGGGGACGGCGGACGGCAGCGTCTGGAATTTCAGCCAGCAAGGCAGGGTTCAGGTTTTTACGGTCAAAAACCAGAAACAGATACTTGAGGGGGCTGCTTCAGGCGGGGTATTGGGTTTTTTAACGGAAGATAACCGGCTTGCCTTTATACCTTTAAATTACCAGAATCTTGGTACAGATAGCATCATTCATCTGGAAAACGGAGATAATTTTACCCGTATCTCTTCCGATACGAGCAGAGAGCCGGGGGCGGCGGGCATCTTTATGCTCTGGCAGACCGCCAATACCCGCACCTTTCCCCTTATCAGGACCATTCCTGCGCCCCATCCGGCAGGCAGAGCGCCGCCGGCCTCCGTCGATAACAGCGGAATGCCGGAGAAACAGGGCCGGGATGCTGCGGAAAACGGTAGTTCCGAAAAAGTATCGGATATTGTACTAAACAGGCTCTCGCTGAGGTTTCCGTTGAGGTCTGCGGTAATCCATGACAACCGCACGCTCTTCCTTGATTCGGTAGGGAATATAACGGCAATAAATATCAATACGGGCAGGATACAATTTTCTTATACTTCTGTCGGCTCTATGGATGCAGCCTTTATTGACGGGGCGAATATCATCATTGGGCGCAGCGCAATTTCTGGAAACACGCCTTTTCTTATGATCAACATCAGTAACGGCGAAACCGTACCCCTCGCCTATCCTTCCGCAATAGGCGCAAAGGTCTTGCAGGGAAGGGATAATACCATCTACGGCGCGGTTGTTGATCAGGACGGCGGAATTTCAACAACCACCCTTATCCGCTTAAATACGCTTAATCCTTCTTTCTCTACCCGTCTTGTTGAATACCAGGGGGAGGATACTATCTTTGCCTTTGCGGAATCCGGCGGCAATCTGGCCTTTTCGCTGGGAGGCGACGGCGCCGCTATTTACAATTCTCAGACTATTATTCCTTTTGAACGGAGCAGCGGGCTTCCCTTCAAGCTCATTGACGGAATAAATCATTTTATCTCTATAGATACGGAAGGTAACATCTGCTGGCACAACCCCCGGACCGGCAGCCTCGAAGCCTTTCTCCGTTTATACGAGGATGAATGGATTCTGGAAAAAACCGGCGTCAGTATGATCAGGGGAAATGTTGAAAGAACGGACTAGGAGTTTGTTGCGCTTCGCGCATAAAATGGTATAAATATTCATAAACATGAATATTTATACCTTACAAACTCCGAATACTCGAAGAGTACAGCATGCCCATTGATCGGGGTTTTTT
>JAISQR010000163.1 GCA_031274035.1 Treponema sp.
GGTGTAGGTATAATATTTTCACCTACAAATTGTCTAAATTTGCTATAAAACCACCTAATTCCTTATACCATAAGGAATTAGAAAATGTAGCTATAATATTTCTGTAGAATTCAGGATACATAATATAGCTACAACTTAGCAAAAGGTATTAAGTCCATGAAAACGATACAGGAATACATGAACGATCCCCTGCTTCTCAATAATCCCGGCATGGCGGAAGCGTTAGAACCTGTCCGGGAGATACACGCCGCCAGACTAACGAACCTGTTACGGGCCTGTAACAAAAATGTCCCGTTAGTTAAGTATAGTATAGATCAGGATCAGAAAAGAGAGAGAGAAATTCCCCCTCCCGCTTTTTCAGAAGAAAAAACATCCCCCCTCTCTTCCGTATTACATATTACAAGATACGGTCTGTTTTAAAACAGGCCCAGGGATGCTTGAGGATTCCCGGGACGGGCCTGAATAGGGTCTGCCGTAAAATAATCATGGGATGCCGTTTTATACAAAAGTCCGTTTAAAGGCTGTTTTTAACGGTTCCTTGAGATATGGAGAAAGGGGGTAATGATGCAGAACCGCGATTTACAGAAAAAAATCACGGAGCTTGGTATTTTGGGTATTGAAAACTCCGGCGGGGTTCTTACCCAATCTATAATTGCCGATGCTGTTGACGCACATAAACAAACGCTTGCAGAGCTTGATTTAGACAAAATTTCACAAGAAATTAACACCGCTGAGAAGGCGTTTGCAAAAGATGTCTGAAAGGGATATGAAAATACCGCAAAATGAATTACCGCCCATACTAATCCTATAGCTTGATACTGGGCAGCGCCTCAACCGCGCTGCGCCGCAGCTTGTCGGCCGCCTGAGCGTATTTTGCGGCCTGCTTAATATTCTTGTGTCCCAGCAGTTTAGCCGCAGTGTAAATATCAGCGCCGTTTTCAAGCTCCCATGCGGCGAAGGTACGCAGTGCGGTATGCCAGCCCACCGGTTTGTTTATTCCAGCCTTTTCCGCCCAGTTTATTAAATATTGATTTGTTTGTGATTTAGTATTTGCAAGCAGCGGAAATACTTTATCATACAGGTTGCGCTCCCGGCCCTCTTTAATTATCGACCATGCCGTATCATTTAAGGGTATATATACCGCGCGTTGTGTTTTCTTTTGCCGCTTAATAATTTGTAATGGATTACGTTCTATATCGCCCCATTTAAGGCTTTTTTATATCTGAAATCCTTAAACCCGTATAGCAGACAAATATAAAAGCCCGGCGCACCTCCGCTCCAAGATCGCCGCCGAGTTCGGTATCGGCCAGTTTTGGAACCTCTCCAACGTTAAGGAATATCAGGGCATCGGCGTTTACTTTGAGAACAATGCCTGATACAGGAAATCCGAATCCACAGCGGCGTGCATCATGCGGCGTTTGGCGCTGACCCGTTTTTTTTCCATCTTCATCTTCCTCAGCCGCCGCAACGCCATCTTTCCGTAGGATATTCAAATTCACGGCGCCATTCCCCGTCCTCACCCGGCACTCGTCTTCCCGAAACGTAATGTCAAGCATCCAATGTAACTGGTTTTCTACCGACCAGTGTCCGCGGATGTATTTCAAGAACTCATCCGCGGAAACGCCGATGCCCTGTGCTCCGGAGAAAGTCCAGTTTTGTCGTAATGATCTTTATTGTATAATTTCCTGCTTGAAATGATTGTCTTTTCCCGGTATTATTTTTATAGTATGGGGAAATGGTGATATTCCTGTGCTTAAAGGCGACTTTAGGTGCGGTTTTCTTATCCCAAAAGTATTATAATTTTTGCAACTATTCAGGCGGCTGTATACCAATACCAAACGGCTTGGCGGCAGCCCTAAATAAAAAAAGCTGAATAGAATGGAGTGGGGCAATCCTAAAACTGAAGTTTTGGGAAAGCCTCTTTTACTAATTTTTAAGGAGAAAATATTATGGATGTTTCCGCTTTACAAAAAATCCGCTATACGTATAAACCAAAACTTCCTGCCTGCTTGAGTCAGAATATTGACAATATTTCAATTGAGTTTGGCGTTCCTACCGAATCGGACGCGGATCAACAGGATTTGAAAAACCTTTTTAAACATAGTTACGGTAAACCGCTGGCAACTTTTGTCAGCGGAAAAAATGATACGATTCGCCGGGAATTAAAAGTCGGCGTCATTCTTTCCGGCGGCCAGGCGCCGGGAGGTCATAATGTCATCGCCGGGCTCTTTGACGGCCTTAAAAAAGGAAACCCCGCCTCAAAATTGTACGGTTTTCTTGGCGGACCGAGCGGGCTTATCAACAATAAAGCGATAGAACTGACCGGCGAGATCATTGATAACTACAGGAATACCGGGGGCTTTGATATTATCGGTTCGGGACGGACCAAGATTGAAACCCCTGAGCAATTTGCCGCTTCTTATGAAACTGCTGAAAAATTGGGTCTCAATGCGGTGGTTATAATAGGCGGGGATGATTCCAATACCAATGCGGCGCTCCTTGCCGAATACTTTACAGGGAAAGGTTCTTCTACCCAGGTAATAGGCTGTCCTAAGACTATAGACGGGGATCTTAAAAATGAATATATAGAAACTTCCTTTGGCCACGATACTGCCTGCAAAACCTACAGTGAGCTTATCGGTAATATCGAGCGGGATGCCAACAGCGCGAAAAAATACTGGCATTTTATCAAACTGATGGGCCGCGCAGCCAGCCATATCGCCCTTGAATGCGCACTGCAAACGCAGCCGAATATATGCTTCATATCGGAAGAAGTAGAAGCAAAGGAAATATCATTAAGCCGTGTAGTGGATCAGATATGTCAATCCATTGTTAAAAGGGCGGATAACGGCGATAATTTTGGTGTGGTTCTTATTCCCGAAGGTCTTGTGGAATTTATTCCCGAAATGAAAAACTTGATAGAAGAGCTAAACGATTTAATAGCTGGCAACGAAGAGGAATTTGCAAAAAAGAGTTCTTTTATCGATCAATTGTACTGGCTTGAGACAAAACTTTCAATTCCTTCCTATGAATTTCTTAATACCCTGCCGCCGGAAATTGCAAGAGAACTCCTCATGGCTAGGGATCCGCACGGTAATGTACAGGTTTCCAGAATAGAAACAGAGAAACTCCTTATCGGTATGGTTGAGAAACACCTGGCAAAGTTAAAGAAAGAGGGGCGCTACAAGGGAAAATTCAGCGCCCTGGGGCACTTCTTTGGTTATGAAGGCCGCTGCGCGTTTCCTTCTAATTTTGACGCCGATTACTGTTACAGCCTTGGTTTCTGCGCCTTTGTGCTCATCGCATCCGGCCTTACCGGCTACCTTTCCAGCGTTCGTAATCTTGTCAAGCCTGCCGCGGAATGGATAGCGGGCGGTGTTCCGCTTACCATGATGATGAACATGGAACAGCGGCATGGTTCCAAGAAACCGGTGATCAAGAAGGCCCTGGTGAAACTTGATGATCGCCCCTTCCTGACCTTTGCAGCGCAGAGGGATATCTGGGCGGTAAAAACCAGTTTTCTTTTCCCCGGCTCAATTCAATATTTCGGCCCCGCTGAAGTCTGCGATCAGACAACTAAAACCCTTATGCTGGAAAAAAGCTAAGGTATCTAATGGATGTGTATTGGGCCTTTGGTTTGCTGTTCTTTGTTATATTAAGCGCTTTCCTGTTCGCTGTGATCGCGGCGGTATACCTGCTTTGGAAAACCGGCCGTCTTACAGGGATTATAGAGGAACAGGAGCGCCGTATAGCCCTCCTTGAGCAAAGCGCCCTGCATGCCGGAAAAACCGCGGATTGTAACGCAGAGAAAGAAAATCCGGTTCTTCCCGGGGAATCTTTACAGAGCGGACAGATGGAAGCTGTGTACGGGGAGAGTACACCGGATGTACCGGCGGATATTTCAGAACAGGGCGCCGTGTATGAAGGGCCGCAGTTTCCTGTAAATATGAAGGCGGAAGCCTGCATGGAAGAGGCTGAGGTGGCGGGATACGGGGAAAGAACAGATCCCCTCTTCCAGGAAAGTATAGCTGCCATACCGGAGGATTCAAATGCAACTTTAGACGGGGCGGATAGGGCGGCCGATCAGACGGCTGTTCCTCCGTCCGAAGCGTCCGGTATATCCGGCATGATCGGTGGTTTTGTCCGCGGCGGGAATCTGTGGGCGGCAGGCGGCGTAATCCTTATTACCGCAGCCTTTGGTATGCTGATAACTTACCTGACCCGGCACGGATTCTTTACCGTAGAGATGGGTATTGCGGGGGCCGCCTTGAGCGGGATTGTACTCATCGTCCTGGGCTGGCAGTTCAGGCTGAAACGTCCCAGCTATTTCCTAATTTTACAGGGCGGGGGCATAGGGATACTCTACCTTTCCGTTTTTGCGGCCCATAAACTGACCCCCTACTTTTCCGCCGGTGCGTCTATCGTTCTTATGAGTGTGCTTGTACCTCCCGCTATCGTCCTTTCCCTGGTACAGGCTTCCCAGCCGCTCGCCATTTTCGGTTTTTTGGGCGGGTTTGCGGCCCCGGTTCTGCTTGCTTCCCCTGACGGGAACCCTATCTTCCTCTTTTCCTACTATTTGGCCCTTAACCTGGGGGTGCTTGCCATAGCTTTTAGACGAAACTGGAAAGGGCTCTCCCTCCTATCCTTTTTCTGTACCTTTCTTCCGCTGCTTTTTATAGACCTGGACAATTACTTCCCCAGGCTCTTCTGGGTAAGCGAACTATTTGTCCTTGCCTATATCGTACTCTTCACCGTTCTTGGTATACATAGTGCAGGCAAGGAAAGGATCAAACTGGGAAGCATCGATGCGGTATTGCTTCTTGGAACGCCCTTTCTGGGCGCTATCCTGGAATGGAGGATGTTTTCTTTTATTCCTCACGGCCATGCTATTATCTGCCTGTTCTTTTCCGCATTCTACCTCCTTGTATGCCTTGCCATTTGGAAACATATCGGGAAAAGTTCCCTAATCCTTGCCGAGGGCTTCTTGGCCCTTGCGGTACTCCTTGCAAACATTGCTTTACCTTTAGAGCTTTCCCCGGAAGCCGCGGGTGCGGTATGGGCTGCCGAAGGTATTCTCGTATTTCTGTATGGATTGAGGATCAAAGACTTCCGTATAATCCTCTGCGCCTTCATCCTTCATGCAGCCTCTGCCATAATCTTTATAACAGATGCGTTGCATGTCCCGCGCGTACCCTATAGGGTGCAAACCGCATTGACGGAGGTACAGCCCTGGAGGAGCGGTTCTTTTATAGGTTCACTCATCATAGCCCTTTCCGCCTTTGCCATGCTGGTATTGGGAAATAGTTTTGCAAACAAAAATTACGGGGAAAGGGGAAAAATCCAAGGTACTGACAGGCTCTTGGGGGGATTGGCCGGGCTTGAATTCAAAACCTGTTACCCCGGCTTCTCTGTAATTACCCTTATCTGGGCCCTGTGCTGGTGGCTTGGCGCATGGTTCTTTGAACTTGAACGGCTGTCTTTTACATACCGCCAGCCGCCCGTTTCCACTGAGGGCTTTTTCTTTATTATCTGCTCTGTTACCGCGCTTTTAGGCGGCATAAGCTCGCGCTTTTTCCGCTGCCCTATCCTGTCCGCAACTGTCATTCCCGGCTTACTCTATGCCCTTGGTTTAATCCTTGGCGCTGTTTTTTCAGGCTTCTTTGATTACTACGCTTTAAGGATAGACAGCAGCTTTACCGTTAATTATTTTGAAGATTTTTACCTGGCTGGGTGGTTGATCTTTTTTGCGGCGGAAGTCTTCCTTATTGTTTTTTTAAGGAAGGTGATAAAGCCCGCCCTCCGCGCCGCCTGGCTTTTTGGTTTTATACTTATCGGCGTTACCGTGATAAGCTCCCAAACCAGGTACAGCTTCCGTGAATGGCAGTTTGGGGCGTCCTGGGTCAGCTTTGCGGGAGTATTCCCGCTCTTGGGTACGGTGATCATGCTCTCCCGCCTGGCGCCGGTAAAAAACCTTATTCCGGATTTTTTAAGATTGGAAAGGGCCGGAGGAAATCCCGAAGACTGGGGACAGGGAAGCATCTTCTTTCAAAACAAGAAACTGTTGTGCGGCATACTGCCCGCCCTGCTCTGCTCCGCCCTGGGTATCTGGTTTCTCGTTACCCTCTTTCTCTCTGGTAATCCCTCTCCTCTGCCCCTCTACCTGCCTATTCTAAGTCCTCTTGACCTTGAAGAAGGGTTCTGTATTGCGGTTTTCCTCTACTGGCAGCAGTGTATAACCAAGGCGGCGGTCTTGGACGAAGGTCTCCGTAAGATTATTATGCCCATGAAGGCTGTTGTCTCTATTACCGATACTGCTGTATTCCTGTGGATAACCGCGATCATTGTACGTTCTGTCCATTTTTTCGGGGAATTTCCCTTATACGCTGTTATAGGAACAGGCGAATTCCGTCTGGCCCATTTCATATTCCTGGCGCTCTACGGGATTGTCCATATTATCGCCGGGCACAGGCTGTCTCTGCGTCCGGTCTGGATTGCCGGCGTTGTCCTTATCGCGGCGGATATAGCCAAACTTATCCTTTTAGATCTTGCAAATTCCAGCGCTTTGGTCCGCATTGCATCCTTCTTTATAGGAGGGCTTATACTGCTTTTTATAGGCTGGGCGGCCCCGCTTCCGCCTGAGCGGAGTAAAGCGGAGGATGATGAAGGGAACCGTCATAATACGGAAATATGATAAGAGGGCCTGTGATGAATGTTTTCAAGAAAAGCCTCGCGTTTGTTTTTGGATTAATCGTTTTGTCCGGTCTCAGTATTCCAGTTGTTTTTCTCTATGCAGCGGAAGACGATGCTTTTGGCCTGGAGGATTTTGCGGGAACGATCAGCCTGAACGGAAAGAGCGGAGCCGTCCTTGCCTGGGAGATACCGGAAACCGTTTACCGCCGGCTGGAACGTCCCGATCTTGGGGATATCCGTGTATTTGATACAGAGGGCGTCATGGTCCCGTTTACCGTAAGGAAGATGGAAGCAGCCCAATTTACGCCGCCGCCTGAAGACGCGCCCTTCTTTATCTGGCAGGGTTCCGATGCCGGCGGTTTCCCCCATAATCAGGATATAGAGATCAATTCCAACGGGACGGTTATTACCATCAAAAATTACCCGGAATCTTCTCCTGCATCCCCCGTCTATCTTCTGGATTGTTCGAGCTTCTCCCAGCTTCCCGATTCCCTGGTATTAACGATGAAGGGTACTGCCGAATTTTTTAATACGCTGGCCGTTATCCATTACAGTACCGATCTGGCAAACTGGACGCTGTTTGATAGAAAACAGGCCCTTGGCTATTACGGTGCGTCCGGGGCAAACAGGGATTCACTTGAGCTGCCCTCGATCACATTCCGCTACCTGCTCCTCAATTTTTCCCCGCCCGCTCCTGAATTGCTTTCCGTCCAGGCGCAATTCAAGGCTCAGGTTCAAAAAACGCCGGGCGGGGAACTGCTTATCGCCGGTCAGAGAAGCTCCGATAAGAAGAAAGTTACCTATACTATCGGGGGATATTTCCCCCTTATACACGCCGATTGGCTTCTTCCCCAGCCCGATTCTATCCAGGTTCGGGTTAAAAACCGCTTTAACCCGAATGAAGATTGGGGTTATATCGGAGCAATGACAATTTTCCAGTATTCGACAGGGGACGGAAGCGTCAGGAAAAACAGCCCCCTGGAAACTACTGCAAGAGCTCCGTATTGGGAAATTGAGGCCGGCGGAAGCCAGGCATTTGCATTTGTCCCCGACATGCTCATAAACTACGAAAGGCAGGAACTCATTTTTCTTGCCCGCGGACAGGGGCCCTGGAAGGCTGCATACGGAAACAGCCTCTGTCCCCCCGATTCTACCCTTGATATTACCGGCCTTTCGGTCTTTGATCCCGCCAGGCCGGCAGGCGGTGAAACCTATGAACCGGACAGGAGGAGAATTCAAGGTAAAAAGCAGGACTACGGTGAGTTTGCCCTTTGGTCCATTCTTATCCTTGCGGCGCTGCTCCTCAGTTTCCTTGCCTTCAGCATAGCGAAAAATATGCGGAAATAGGGTCTATGAGTTTTTGCGGGGTTTCTAGGAGTTTGTTGCGCTTCGCGCATAAACTCCTAGGAGCCTTTGGGCAAAAATCAATCACGGGCCTTTTTGTTTGTCCTCCTTTATTGTATCATTAAGGCATGATTACATTATAACAGGAGGTTCCTATGGGAACAGTTTACGCCGAAATTACCCTGAAAAACGCCGTTGATGTAGCCGGCGTTCAGCGTGGATATATCACGGAAAAGGAGGTTCGCACAGCAACGGTACAGGCCCTGGTCGATACCGGCTGCGGAACCTTGGTTATCAGCGAGGATATCTGCAAAACACTGGGGCTGACAATAAGAGGGCTGCGCAACGGTACTCTTGCAGGCGGCACAAGGCAGGTCTGCCAACTCACGGAACCCGTGGAAGTTCGCTGGAAAAACCGTAGTATGACATGCCAGGCGCTCGTGCTGCCCAACGGGGAGGATATCCTCTTGGGCGCTATCCCCCTGGAAGACATGGATTTGATAGTAAATCCCGCGCAGCGGGAATTGATCGGCGCCCACGGCGATGAGGCACCCTGCCTGCTCAAATAAATGGAGTATGGTCCGGTTGCGCTTTTATGCGCAAAGCGCAACAAACAGCCTTGCACCGCGGCTACAGTCCTAAAGCCTTCTTGAAATTCCCTACAACCTCATCTACCAAAGGCCGGGCATCTACGTCAACAAGGAGACCCTTCTTACGGTAATAGTCGATAAGCGGTGCGGTCTGCGCCCGGTACACTTCAAGCCGTTTCTGTACGGCCTCTTCCCGGTCGTCATCGCGGGTGTATATCTCCCCCCCACAGGCGGGGCAGACCTTTTCGTTCTTAGGCTTGTTAAAAACGATATGGTAATTAGCGCCGCATTTCCGGCAGACCCTCCTGCCGCCAAGCCGCTCCAGTACGGAACTGTCGGGAATGTCGAAGTTGACAACCTTGTCAACAGAGGAAAACGCAGAGAGAGCCTCTGCCTGGGGAATGGTACGGGGAAATCCGTCCAGAATATAGCCCGCCTGGGCGTCTGCCTGGGCCAGCCGCTCCTTGACCAGTTCTATGGTGGCCGCGTCGTCCACGAGCTTCCCCGCATCAATGACAGCCTTTACCTTGAGGCCCAGCGTGCTTTGAGCGGCAATAGCAGAACGAAAAATTGCGCCTGTACTGATATGGGGCAGCTTGAGAATATCTACAGCCTTGGCTGCCAGTGTCCCCTTGCCCGCACCGGGCGGACCCAGAAATATAAGTTTCATGTAAAATTTCCTTATTACGAAGCTTTCCCAAAACCAACCGGTCTTAGGTTTAACTTTATATTAACCGGTTTTAGTAAAAAATTCAACCGTAACGGATACAAACCCAGGATCATTCCTCAACTGGGGGGTAGCTTCAGACTTGCAAAGCAAGGCTGAAGCGCAGGGGGGCCGGAGACAGAAGTTTTTTTCCTGGATTATGCACGGAAACAGGCCCCCCTCATTGACACAGACCCCTATTCCCAGTGAATAATACTGTTATATGAATAATCTCGCTATGGAACTTAATTCTACTCTGGAGAATACGGTAACAGGGCGGCTCCTTTCCTGTATGGGACGCCGTCTGTATTTTCCTAATGGCATCATTGCCCAATCTGCGGAGGCTAAAATTTCGGCCCATGTCGCCAATGCAACTATCGGAATGGCTTTTAATCGCGATAAACCTTTAACCCTATCGGCAGTTACGGAGAATATGAGTACCTTTAAACCCGACGAAGTTGTGGTATACGCACCGACAGCGGGGATTGAACAGGTAAGAAATATCTGGAAGGCATCAATTATAGAGAAGAATCCTTCGGTTGAAGGGGGAAGGATCTCGCTGCCTGCGGTAGTGCCGGGTATTACCGCGGGAATATCCTACACAGCGGATCTTTTTCTGGATGAGGGGCAGTCCGTTATCGTAAGCGAACCTTGCTGGGATAACTACAACCTTATTTTTTCGGAACGGAGGGGGGCGGAAATTCTGACAACGCCTTTCTTCAATTCGGGGCCGGGGCTTAACATGGCCGCCATAGGCCGGACGGTACGTAATGCGGCTAAATCCGGCGCCGTCCGCATCATTCTTAACTTCCCCAACAACCCTTCCGGTTATACGCCGACCAAGGCCGAGGCGGAAGGGCTTATCTCTCTTATTCGGGAAATCGCCGAGGAGGGTGCGGATGTCCTTGTCATCTGCGATGACGCCTATTTCGGCCTCTACTACGAAGACGACATATACCAGGAATCCCTCTTTAGCCGCCTGTCCAGCCTCCATGAACGTATCCTTGCCGTAAAAATTGACGGCCCAACCAAGGAGGAGTTTGTATGGGGGCTGCGGACTGCGTTTCTTACCTTCGGTTCGCGGGGCATGGAGGACCGTCATTACGCTGCTCTCACTAAAAAGTTGATGGGGGCTATACGGTCTTCAGTATCCTGTTCCAATACTTCGGCTCAATATCTCACCATAAAAACCTTGACGGATAAGCGTACCGATCCGGAAAAGGCGAAGTACCGCGAACTGTTGAAAGAACGCTACCTGGCCATTAAACAATTTGTCAAAAATATGCCCAATCATCCGATCCTTTCCCCCTTGCCTTTCAATTCGGGCTATTTTATGAGTTTTAAGTGCAACGGCATCAATTCCGAGATTTTACGGCAGGAGCTTTTGTCAAAGCATGGTATTGGGACCATTTCTTTAGGGGAACATTTCCTCCGTGTCGCGTATTCCAGCGTAGATAAAGAGAAAATCCCCCTTATGTACCGGATCATCTACAATACGGCGGAAAGTCTGCGCTAAGAAATGAGTTATGCGAAATTGCCCCTAAAATTACAGAAATTGTATAAAAAGTATACAAAAATTTAGGAAATAAGGCCTGAATAAATTAAAACAAGATATTATAATAATTCATAGGAGGGTAAATATATGTATGAAACAATGACATTGGATTCAAATACCATAATAATTAAATCAGACAATAAAAAGGAATTGTCCGATATTATGGCCTTTATTAAAACTTAAAAAACCACCGCCTTTGGCGGTGGTCATGTACTGATGGCTATGCCGTGAGAAAAGCATGAAGAATGGCCAGAGGATATTAGGACATATATTCATGCAAAACGGTGAAGTGGAAAGCAATCAAAGCATGAGATTGAGAATAAGTTGAAAACAGTAACATCATGGAAGGTGTCAAGGCCCCTTATAGGGGCCGTCTTTCAAGCCACCACCAAAGGTGGTGGCTTGTTGACTTTGGAATGACCGTTCAAATGCGCCGGAATATGCAATAACCGCATGAGAGCGCCGCTCTATCCTGCCGTGATCCACCTCATACGTCGTTGCCGCCTTTATTAAAATTTGGATAACCACCGCCTTTGATGGTGGATAGCCGATTTTAAGCAATTTCTATTTACTCCCGCCTCGGTTTCTTGAAATCTACCGGTTCAAAGTATTCGCACCCCTCATCGTGGAGCGTTCCCTGGTTGCCCTTCAACGAAAACAGGTAGTCGGCCTTCGACTCTACGATTTGATCTGTTATCGCGTACTGACCACCCCTCGGACTTTAGTCCGCTGCGTCTATCGTGATTATACCGCCTTTCAACGCAAGTATGGTCAATACCTGCGGTATTGCTGTTATCGTGGAAACTTCGTTTCCCTTGCTCTTTTCATCCGTTTTTACCTGGGCCGACGCCAGCCGGTTGTTGGCGTCCAATGCGCTTACCACATACGCCGCTTTAAGATACGCGAACTTATCGGCGCTGCCCCATATGGTTTTCCCGTCTATCGCCACAGCTTCCCGATCTATCGGGAGCCGCAAGTCTTGTATCCACCGCCTGCCGATCTTGTGTGCCGACTCAAAGCGCAAAAGGATTCCCCAGCTCTGTTTTTTCAGCTCCGCTTAAGTGTACGCATATGGTGCCAGTCACCCTTCCTCGCCTTCGGTGCCTTCGCGGTTAAAAATTCTTAAAAGCTTGGTGGTTTCACGTTGCTTAAAAGTAAATGCAATGGCCCTGGCTCCTTCCCCTATTGTTTCTTAAACGTCACGTTTACCCCGCTTTCCAGAAAGTTCCGTATCTCCAGCGTTTTGCCGTTGGGGGAAAGGGTATAGAGATGCGTGGTTGTATCGCCGTCTACTTCAAAGATAATCATGTCCTTGTCGGATCTGTATTTACAGATGAAGCTGATGCCGCCTATGTCCATTGAACCCGTGCCGTCCTTGAATAGCGCCATGGAATAGGGGATGCCGTTGGTTAGCGAAGACCAGTTCCCTGTCGGTTGTTTTTGTTGGCCGGTGCATCCGGTTAGTACAAAAAACAAAACCAGCAGGAAAATGGTGTAAAGGCGTTTTACTTTCATGTCATTTCCCTGCTTGCGCGTTACCGCCAGTGGTAATAATAGTAGAGTTGCCGGGCCGTTAGGTTAGCGGCGCCGCCGATAAAGTAGGTAGGACGCTTGGGCCACAGCGGAATGGTCTTAAACACCGTGGACAAAAGCTCTTTGTCGCCGTAACCGTTAAAGCCTTTGGGGAATAGTTCTTTTAGATACGCGGTGTTCACCTCAAAGGAATAAATGCCGTAGGGCGCGGAATTCACCGTGCCGTTCACATTTTGCCCGCCGTCACGGGTGGGGATAGGTTCGGTAACCAGCGTGTAGTTGCCGGTAAACACTGCCGCGTAGCTATTCGCTCTGTCTTCGTACCATTCCAGCTTGAATAGCGACGGCGCCCTGCCGCCCCATTCGGTGGTGAAAAGGGTGCTGAGCGAAAACGCGCCCGGTGTAAAGAAGCGGGACACACTCAGCCCGTAGTCGGCAGTATCGGAAGTAACCCATTGCGAAGAAGGAAGCGACGGCGGCAGTTCTTTCGGGAAATAGAACACGCCGCCAGAGTCCAGCGCCGCTTTTGCTGCCGCGATACCGTCCCGTACCCACCGGCGGCTTGCCTTGGCATCTGCGGTGAAGGCTGTGGTAGTACCGCCATCGTACCAGGAGGTGAAAGCGGCGTTTGCGAGCGTGAGCGCACTGGAAAGGTCAGTTTTCGCGTTGTTCATGACGGCGGCGTTTCGTACATTCAAAAAATTATTCTTGAACGGTAAAATGTTCGCCACCTCGGCGGGAGTTTTCCAATAGGCTTTATGCGTGTCGTTTGATCCGGCCTGATTAAAAATAAAGTGCAGAATCTGGTCAAGTCCGTCGTCCACATGGATTTCAGTGGTGAGAGCTGGACGCAGGTCAATCGTCAAGTCATACACCGAAAGGTATTCAAACAGCGCCTTTACCGCGCGGAGATTTGCGAACACATAGTCCAGTTCCGCTTTCCCCACATAGGTGTCAGCGTCACCGTAAAAATCGGCAAGGCCGAATCGGGCTTTAAGACGTGGATTAAGCAACACGCGGCCATCGGCGGGAAAGGCGGCGGCCCGCGCGGCGATGGCTTCAAATTGATCGCCAAAGAGATAGCGGTTTACTTTTTCCACCAGACCGTTAAAGCCGCCGGTGTTTGACGCGATGAGACTCCAAAAAAGCACATTGTAGAATTTCTGTGTAGTCGCGGGTTTTGTACTGATGTCAAAATCACCGAAGGGTGTCACAAAATTGGAACCGCGCAAGTGGATGTTGGGTAGCGTCGCGTCTTCAGTGGAATAGACGACGCTTGCGTATGCGGGGTTCGTGAGCGCGAGAGATGTTGTGTCTCCTGAGACGCCGGGCCAGGTCCCGTACCAGACGCCGCCGCCGTTTGCCTGCCAATCGTCGTCGCATATCCAGCCGTCCAATGTTGACGGAGGATTAAAGCTGTTGTCGTAACGCGCGGGCAGACTCATCAGCGCGCGCACATCGGGATCAATCAGCAAAGCGCCCAGTTCCGCAAACGTGGAATAAAAAATCGTTTCAGGAGCGGCGTTGTTCTTTTTGTACGCTTCTTTGTAGAAGGATGCGGCGGTGTCGTACTCACCCACGTCAAGGTATTTGCCGGCGGCGGCAAGCAGGCCGGTGTAATCCTGTTCGGCGAATCGCGCACTCACCGTCACGTCACGCGCGGGGAGCGAAAGCATATAGGGCACGGTTTCGGAAACCGGCGTACCGTCGTCAAGGCGAAGCGTACCGGCTTCCAGGTCGTAACCGGCATCGGGGATAAGGACGATGCGCACCGGCGTACCGGCCGCCGCATTCTGCGGGAACACGGAGACCTTGCCGTGGACCAACTCGCGGTCAACCGACACGGTGAAGCCCGTAGTCTTGGGCACAAAGGCGGCGGTTACCGCTACGTTGTACTGGGTAACGGTAAGCTGGTATTTACCGCCCGACAGCGGAACACCGCTTGGATTACCGTCTACTTCGGGCTGGGCAATTAGTCCCTGGTCTTTCAATACATAGCCCGGATCGGGATTCACATACACCGTTACGACGTCACCCTGCATGGCGCGGAAAGCGCTCAGTGTGAGGGAGCCGTGTTCCGGTGCGGGGAATACGCGGATACTGTACGTGGTACGCGGATTCACCGCTAGGGGCGTTACGACATTCTCGCAGGTGGAGAGTATCAGTAACGCAGCAAGTAACGCAACAATTCGCGTCATAGCAGTCTCCTTAAAAACTATAGGTAAATGAAATGGGAACGGAAAACACCGGTTCGGCCCGGAATTTGGGCGAATAGGTGTAGGTAGGTGATGATACGTTGTAGTTGTAACGGGCGTTCCCGGGCACCATCATCATAACACCGGTTCTGATTCTGCCGCCCAGAAAACTCAGTTCCACCCAGGGACCGATGCCAACATCGGTGTATTTGCTCACGTCTGTCTGTGCGCTATCGGGGGGCACGCCGCTTTGCCACAGGGTATCCAGCCCGTGGTTTTCAAAGCCCGCGTCAAATCCCACCCGCAGATTCGTAAGGACGCGCCAGGAGGGCATGAGCCATGCGGCAATGAGATAGCCGTTGCTCACGCGGGTATCGCCAGGACACTCAATGCTGCCGCCGAAGGAGCCGTCGAACCGCGCCATCAGAGTCAGCGCGTCAAGGAAAGCCGGTGTCCATGACACGCCCAGTGCCACTGCGTAGGGCTGCTGCACGGTGTATTCTTTGTGAGTCGGGTTTTTTATTTCGCTTTTTACGCTGCCGTCGGAACCCATTACGCGGGGATAGACAATAAAGTCGGTTTTTGTGGTGTATTCGAGCGGAATTTTCACGCCGAGATCAACACTGAGTCCCTTGATGCCGTCGTATAAAAACGCCGCTTCGATAATATCGGCGTCACGATTGGTGTTCATACCATAGACCAGCTTGGTTTCGGCTTCCACCACGTTTGGCGTGCTGCCAGATTCGCTCCAGCGGAAGGCGTTCCGGTTATTACCGATAAACTGCACACGGGCAAGCCCTATGCTGGGGACGCGGTAGCCGATGGCAAACTGCATCGCCTTATACACATCAAGCGCGCTCATCTTCCGGTCACCGTCGGATCCATCATAGACGGAGGGCGCCGTTTCGTTGTCTTCGTTGTTAAAGAGATTCAAAATAGCCCGCACATTGTTACCGGGCTGTCCGGGGGCGTTGGAACCGAACGCGCCTTGCAGGGTTAAGCCGTTCCAGGGGGAATCCCATCCGATGAGCGGATTAAGACGGAAGTGCGCCCCCGCGAAGGCGTCAAAGCGGCGGAAGATGTTGTCCTCGTTTTGGCTGCTGTTCGGCAAAATCCACGCGGCGAATTCGGACGCGCCGATCTTGCCCCGGAGTTCTTCTTCCTTAAAAAACCCGGCGGTAAGGGTAAACATATCAAAGGGTTTCACCCACACTTTGGCGTTATCGCCGATACCGGCCTGTCCTCCGCCAAAGGCAAGGTCAATCTTAAAACCGATGCGTTCCGATGGCGCTACACCGTTGGCGCTAAAGCCGATGCTCGGCGTATCCGATGACGTGTAGGTTGCCGCCGACACCGCCGAATGTACGCCGTCATCATCGCTGGTAAAGGCAAGCGGCGTAACCACACCGCGCCCCCACGCGCCAAGCGTTATTTCCGCACTGAGCGAAGCGCACAATACGCCAAAAATAGCTATGAATAAAATACACCGTTTCATTGAATCCTCCAAAAAAAATGTCCGTGAATTACTCATTCGCGTAATTCACGGACGATTTGCTACTGCCGCGCGCTACAGGGCGTCAGGAGTGTCGGTAAGTCCGCGCCAGTCCATGGCCTTGAACTTTGGCCCGGTGTAAGCGCTCGCGTTATAATTGGCAGGCCGCCAATTCGGGTCCTGTCCCGCAGCGGGGGCGGGGCGGGCCGCTTCGTCAACGCTCTTGTAATGGGTAAGAAGCGCGTCGGGCAGCCGCGCTTTTACACGCTGGGCAATCGTGGGATGGCCGGGGCGGCCCCAGGTCATACGGTAATAGTCAAAGGCGCCGACAGGGTCGTCAATCGGGAACCAGGGGGCGCGCATTTTCGCCAGATTGGAATCCGCAAGGGCTGTCTGCGCGTTATCCGTAGTACCGTCGAAGATCTTCGCCGCGTGGTAGGCACGGTCAGGGCCTTCGTTCCCGTTGTTTCCTCCGTGGTCGCCCCAGGTCATGACAAAACCGTTCCGCCAGATGTACTTGTCCGGGCTCCCCTCCTGCTCGCCGTAGAACTTGTAAAGCTCGTCAATAATGAGCCAGTTGGCAAACTGCGACTCCTGGTTGTTCCGGGTTTGCGTGTACCCATCCTGGAACAGAACTCCGTTCGGCGCGATAAGCGCCGCAAGGAAGTGCTGGTCAAAGGGAATTGTGCAGAGAATGCCGTATTTGCCCCGGCCTTCCTGTCCCCGGACGTGGTCAATATCAAGCCCGTAGTGGAGATCGAAGAATTCCTGGAACCGGTTCGAGAACCAGCCGGGGGTCTCGTTGCGGGCCTCGGAGAGGCTCTGAATACCCGACCAGGAGTTTGAAGGGGTCTGAAAGCCCACAAAGGGGGTTGTCATGCCGTTGGTTGCGGTCGGATGTCCACCTTCGGGATAGACGCCTTGATAGTTGTCATTGGTCGGGGTTGCGATGTAGGGCTCAAAATAAGGAGCCCAGCCGCGCACAAGCGTATACCTGCTGGCGTCATCCCGCCCGCCCGGTGTGGGGCCATACTTGGGGCTTCCCGCCAGGCCGGGGAATATATCGTCCCCATCGCTGATCTTTTGCACATAATACGGCTTGCCGATCAGTCCGTCGTAGTTCATAAGCCCGGCAGGATCAGGAGGGGATGCGTTAACCGGAAGGGGGTCGGCCCACTGGCCGTTTACCTTGTAACCCGCTAGGGAGATAAAGCGCTCCAAGGCAGGCCCGCCCGAACCGGCCGAACCGATACCAACGTGCCCTACCCGGTGGCCTTTGCGGCTTTCGGCAAACGCGCCGATACATTCGGCGGCCTTGCCGTTACGGGAATAGCCGGTGACGCCCACCTGCGCGGGGTTATACCAACCGCCGAAGCCGCCCTCCTCGATGACCGTCAGGATGACGCTCATGCCCCAGGCGTAGGAGATGTTTGCCGAAGGTGCGGAGGGGTCGGAAGTATTTATGTCGAACAAGTCCGGCACATTGCCCGTACCATCGGCTTCATTTGCCCAGGTACCGCTCATCGGGAAGCTGCCTACCGAACCACCGGTCCAGTTAGCGCCCGACGTACCAAAGTACAGCGGGTATCCGCCGGTACCGGTAGCGGGATCATATTTGTTGGCTTCATTCGCGTTTGCCGGCAAGGTCGTCTCTATGGTAATTGACCAGTCCTTGCCGTTTTTGGTGTTTTTAATCGTGATAGCGCTGGTGGCGCCGCCGGCGCTATCCTGCCAGGTGATTTGGACACCGTCCGCTTCCGCGAGCGGCGGCATTACGCCGTACTCGTAGTACTGGAGAATCTTGGAAATCTCTTTCCGGCGGAGTTCCCAGTCCGCAAGGGTGACGACCTTGTTGCCATTAGCAAAATGAAACAGATCGGGAAACGCGTGCTGGTGGCCAAGCGCGTTCCATGTTGCCGGTGACGGTAAGTTGTTGATGTCAAATCGTCTGCCGGTAAAAGCCGGGTCGGGTACGCCATAATTGCCCGCCATTCCCGGTGGAAGGCCGGGCTGGGGAGTCAGCGTGCCGCTTGGTTCGGCAACCGGATTTTCACACCCGGTTATGGCAATAAGCGCAACAAAAAGCGCAAATACCGTTTTCAAAAGAAGCTTATTCATAAAAGAACCTCCAAAAAAATTAATGAACCGGCGGCGGTTTAGTGCCGCCGGTTTCATGCTGTTGCTGCTACTCATCGCTCACGGTAACCGTGATTTTGTAGTAGTTCACGTATTCCGTGTCGCTTATTGTTGCCTTGCATTCAACCCAGAGTATATCGTTGTCGGCGAATATCATTTGCGGATAAGTAGTGCCTCCCTGGGTAACCTCTCTCCAGTCTTCTTCAATCGGATCAGCGCCACTTGTTTCCGCAACCCGTCCGGTAACGCCTTCGGGCACCGTGAAACAGATGTTCGGCCCTAATGCAGGAGTAGCCGTCATGGTTTCCGTAGTCGCCTGAGCTGTTGTAAGTGTAACTACGCCTGCAACGACAGAACTAAGCGCCGCGTTCGGGGTACCCAAATTTGTTACAGGCACACCGTTACCATATCCGGGATACTCGCCAATCTGGAGCGCAGTCAGTCTTACATCTTCTGCCGTTAGGGTTTTGCGGACTATCACCGAATAGTATTGTTGTCCTTCAAAATAGGGATTACCGGCAATCTTATCCGTATCGGTAACCCGAATCATGATAGTCGCGCCGGACTGGACATTGGTAAGTGGATCAGTCGAAGTCCATACAGTCGGAAGAGTCGGTCCCGTCCAACCGGAACCCGCAATACCATACTCAACCGTCGCGTTCTCAAACCCTGTTACCTTTGTTGCATTAACCGCAATAGATGTAAGATCACTCACGAGAACCTCAGGCGTCGCGCTGTATTGCCCTATAGAAGGCCCAAACGTACTCTGCCGCACCTTTGTCTGCCCAAGCGTCACTTGCGAACCCCCAACCGTAGCGGTCAGGTTGATAGCCGGTACATGCACCCAGAACTTGTACCACGCTTTTTCGCCAAGCTCTGATGTAACCTCAATGGCAATATACTCGTCGGCGATCAAATCGGTTAACGTACCGCCGTTTGCGGTATCATACGTCACCCCGTAATCGCGTTCGATTTTCGTGTGCCCGAATTTGATGTCAAGAGAAGAGCTTACCGCCTCCGCCGCAACCGCAACCGATCCCAAGGCACTCAAGGCCGTTGGGCTCCACACGCTGCCGCCGGTAAGCGCGGTGCCAAGATCGCTTGAGTATGCCGCCATACCGTTCGGGCCCTGCGGTCCCGGGCGGCTGAATCCCTGGAGTTCCGCGCCGTTAAAGTATTCACCGTAGCCTTCGCTGCCCGGGAACGAATGGGTCCCCATGATGCTTTGCGCGATGGTACCGTCATCATCGAACATAGTCTGTCCGCCAATGGTTACTTTTTTCAGGCGCAGATCGGCGCTTTTTGCCACGAGTTTGATCTTGTAGTACAGCGTATCACCGCCATTCGGCGCGTCAGGAACATTAGCCTTGAGGACCAGGTATTTGCCGTCAACCGGCGTTATGCTCATGGTGTCACTGCCCGGGGTAAACGTTGTGGGTACGGTGGCGGCATCATCCGTAACCGCGTATCCGAATGCGGTACCTTCTTCGGCGGCAACCGTGAGCGGCTGAGCGATATTGGCTTCCTCTGTTCCAAACCACACCTCGCCTGCCACGGCATCACTGTAACTGGCATTGGGGGTACCCACTCCGGTACCCACCTGGGGATACGGAATACCGCTGAGGTGTTGACCACCTGTTGCCGACCTCCCGTTCAGGGTAATGTCATTGATAATCGGTGATTGACCGCGAATGTCTATTTTGTAAATTAACACCGCATCGTAATTCCCCGAAAATACCTCAACCCAGAGGCTGTCGCCGTATTCAAAGGTGAACGTTGACTCCTCCACAAATTCAGGTACCTGGCCCGCTTTGCTCGCGTTGTAGTACACTATCGCGTCATCGGCGGCTTTGGTCACCGCCACCGGCGCGTTAACCACCTTGTCGCTGGGCATGACCACATAACCCGCCACTACCGTACCCCAATCAGCGCTGGGTGTCCCCAAGCTTACGGCATTCACGCCGTTCACACTGATTGCCGTGAGCGCCGCGTCACTGCTTAAAGGGTCCGCGACATTGTCGCAACCGCTCAAGCCCAATGCGAATACCAGCATGAAACAGCCGAGTATTCCAAAAAATTTCTGTTTTTGCATAAACATCCTCCTAAATATGGATATAACAAAATCCCCATCTCAAACCTGATTGAACAACGTTCAATTGTCTGCGCGACATAGTTTGATAACGGGGCGTGGTTACTGCGTTGATTTTCTCTTTAAGCAAACGGGCATACGCCGCCCATAGGACGACGAAACCCGAGATTACAAAAAAGTAATAAAAAGTGTAGGTGTTATGTATATCTATGAGAGAGAGAGAGAGAGAGAGAGAGAGAGAGAGAGAGCAAAAACCGTGCCAAGTTCAGCAAAAATCATGATTTTTTTGAATTTTTTTTGTTCGTTATACAATAATTGCATATACGGACGAGCCTTGCCCCGCAGAGGAAGCGGGATACCCTGCCGCAAAACCATACCTTCGCCCATAATAGGGGACAGCATCAACTTTTCCATGAGTAATAATAATGTCCCTCCTTTTTTGTTCACGCCATGTAAAAAGTGCATAGGCATTGTATAAATTGCATACAAAATAATGACATATCAATAAACTACTCCGAGGCAAACCGGGTCTTAAACTAACGCCAAAGGCGGCGGTTGTTCAAAGAACTTAACATGATTCATTCTTCGTAACTATTCATTCGTAGCGCAATTTCAGCACTTTTCTTGTTCTCCAGTACATTAGCAAAGAGGGCTACGGCCCGGGGACTAAAGTCCTTCTTCGCTCCCAATCGGCTCCATTACGGTAACCCGGTAGCTGCTACAAGTATAAAATAAATAAAATGATCTGAAAAAATTCGGAAAGACCGCCATCAATATAGAAAATTTCGTCGATTGATCCTGTTACAAAAAATCGAAGGTTTTATGTCAAAAACTTCTTGACACATTGGATAAATTGGTTTGATACTGCTATAAACGTTTTGCAGGAGGAATCATGGTTAACAAAACAAAAAACCGGAACCTGATTTATCTT
>JAISQR010000169.1 GCA_031274035.1 Treponema sp.
GCGAACCGAAGGTTCGATTATACCTTACAAACTCCGAATACTCGAAGAGTACAGCATGCCCATTGATCGGGATTTTTTGCATATTCATGCAAAAAATCCACAAGTGCAACAGGCTGCTAGGAGTTTGTGGGGCTTTGCCCGAAAATTGTATAAATTTGCAATTTATTGCAAATTTATACCTTGCAAACTCCCAAAGGAACCCCGTTAATCGGAATTTTTGCATGAATATGCAAAAATTCACCAAAGTCCCGCAGGCTCCTAGGAGCCGCTGCAATCCGCTATACCGTGTCTTGCCAGAAGTTCGAAAAATTTCTTCTGGTTTTTTAAGGGAACCACGAGGAGGCGGCCCTCGGCGCGCATGGCAATTTTTCTGAGATCGCTGTCTTCAAGAAGTTCCTGACTTATCCGCCGGTCGTCGGGCAGGGTAAAGACCAGGGCCTCAAGCTGGTTGGCGTCGAAAAGACCGGCGCGTTCCGTTACTTGTTTAAAAAGATCAAGCCAGTGGGGGCTTGGGTTGCTGTCTATCAGCCGTTTAAAACGATTAATCCTATCAACAATCTGATCTTTGCTGACACAGCCTTCAATAAACGATGCGGGGCTTATACGCCAGCGGTCCGCACCGAGTTTTTCTCCGATCTTATCAAGGAATACCGTCCGTTCAAGGGAATTACCCTGTACCGTTACTAGGAAAAGCTCCTTATCAGCGATAGCCTGGTAGCTATGTCTGGGGCGCGGGGGCTGCTGCTTGGTCAGGTCCAGGCACCAGAGGCCGAACTTGGTAACGCGTATGCTTTCCAGGGAATCGTAGATGCTTATAGGAATTTTTTTATCGCGGTAGCTGCGTTTAAGGGGCGGATCGTTTAGGGTAATTTCCAGAAGCCCCAGGGCGGCGAAGAGGAAGCAGTAAGCCTTAAAGAGCGGTTTTACAAGCAGGTCGTCGCGGAGTATCCCTTCAACAGCAAATTCATCGTAATAATCCTTGTTAAGGGTAATTCCCCCTATTTGCAGCATTGAGGCCCGTATCTTGAGTGATTGTTCCAAATTTTTATCACAAAAAGAAAAATCCTCGGTTGAGTACAGAATAGAGAGGGCAAGTTTATCCGCGTTGAAACGCCGCCCGTCGTGTGCAATTTTTATGATAATATCCTGAAACACCTTACGGGAAGCGGGAATACTTGTGCCGGCATCCAGGTAATATCCCGGAGTCCTGTTCAGATGATCGATAAGAATACAGAATTCTAAATAATTGCTGTCGGGGTAAAACCATAAGTGCTGATGTTTTGAAGATGGTGAAAAAAAATCTTTGACAAGTTTCCTAATTGCGGCCTGGCCGTCGTTAGGCCGGCTGAGCTTAAAGGCATTCATACAAAGGGCAAAACGGGCAAGCATATCCGCGCTTTCTGGGGCAAGATCGTTTCCCTTTTCAAAACGAAGCAGGCCGGAAGAGGCGTAAAGCTCCTTTATATCCTTCTTTTTAAACCCTGAACGTATGAGCTTATCCCGCTCTTCCTTGAGCAGAGGCTGGAAAATTGTATTGAGAGCCTCGCAGAAAAGCGGGTAAGACTCGGCTATATCAATGCTGTTGTCCCAAGGCTTAACCGTATCTTCCGGCGTTTGGAAAACACAGCCTTCAATTTCAGCTTCAGGCGGAGGGACAAGCCAGGGCAGAACAGCCTGGCGGTACAGCGGGGGCATAAACGCTACGAGTTGGCCGTACTTGGATTCAAGACTCAAACACTTCAGGTTAAGTTCCGGTTTAAATTTGGTACGGGCCCGCCATGTCTCCTTGATTGCAGCGGTTAATTGCTGCCCTATTTCCGCTTCCAGAGCGCTGACAGATATAAAGCCGTCAAAAGCGATTTTCCAAAGCGCACGTTTGCCCAAGGGTGTTATAGGGTCAAACCATAAACGGAATTCGTCTATTGTAGGAAAAGCCAGCAGTGCGCTGAATTCTTTAGCAATATCCAACTTTCGTTTGGCCTTGGGCCTGGTTCCGGCAAAACTTTCATACGCATTATTAAGATCGGTTAGAGTCAAGAATTCCAAAAAATTGAAAAAGTCCTCCTGCCGCTTGGCAAGCGGCGGCAGATTGGGCGGGGTGCGTGTTTCAATAGTTTCGGGGATCATGGGGAATCTCCTACAAGATAGGCTATATCCTCGGGGCTCAAAGATTTGAGTGAGCCCGCGTCATCGGAGAGCAGCGCGCCGGCAAGGTCCGTCTTGCGTTTCTGGAGTTCCAGTATCCGTTCCTCGATGGTGTCCCTGGCAATAAGGCGGTAGCAGAATACCGGATTGGCCTGGCCTATACGGTGGCTGCGGTCTATGGCCTGGGTTTCGACCGCGCTGTTCCACCAGGGGTCAAGAATGAAGATATAGTCCGCCGCGGTAAGGTTAAGGCCCGTGCCGCCGGTTTTCAGGGTCATAATAAAGGCCTTGACATTTTCATCGGTCTGAAAGCGGCGTACCAGGGATTGACGGTCCACGGTAGCGCCGGTCATGGTAAGGTTGGCTATACCCATATCGGCAAGATCCTGGCTTACCAAGTCTATATGGGCAAGAAAATTGGTAAAGATAAGGCACTTATGACCGTTTTCTACCAGTTCCGTTATCATATCCCGCAGGTACTGCCGCTTTGCCGAGGGCCCGGCGTACTCCCCGTCCGATTCCGGTACACTGGCAAGGCGGCGCAGTTCGGCAAGGGCCTTGAAAATAATTATCGAAGATTTTGCCATTTCTCCGCTTGCCATAAGGCCGTCGAAAAGCAGCTTGTACTCAAGCCTGCGGCGGTGGTAAACCTTGAGGTGGGCGTCCTCCAGTTCTATGTATGCGGTTTCTTCGGTTTTTGGGGGCAGATCTTTCAGTACATCCCGTTTGAGCCTGCGCAGCATGAAGGGGTATATCCGCGTTTTAAGATCGCGGAGGCTTTCCTCGTCGTTGTTTTCCTGAATGGGGCGGAGGTAGCGCTGGATAAACAGCCGTTCCGAGCCGAAAAACGAGGGGTTGAGGAAGCGGAAGAGGCTGTACAGTTCCGAAAGGTTGTTCTCTACCGGCGTGCCGCTCATGGCAAGACGGTAACGGGATTTGAGGCTGATAACCGCGCCCGCGGTCTGGGTGGTAAGGTTCTTTATATTCTGCGATTCGTCCAGTATGATATAGAGAAATTCTATGTTGACAAACTCCTCTACATCGCGCCTTATGGTGGCATACGTTGAAAGGATGATACGGAAACCGCCGCTTTCTAAGGCGCCGGCATCCCTGGCCGCGCCGTAGTGAATCTTGACGGGCAGGTTAGGCGCAAAGCGTTCCAGTTCCGCGGCCCAGTTAAAGACCAGGGATTTGGGACAGAGTATAAGGCAGTTCCCCTGCTCCCCCGCCGCGTAGAGATTCCGCAGCAGGGCTATTACCTGGATGGTTTTGCCCAAGCCCATCTCATCGGCAAGACAGGCGCCCATCTGGTGTTCCCGCAGGTAATCAAGCCAGCGCACCCCGAATTCCTGGTAGGGGCGGAGCGCGCCGTTTTCCAGGGACCAGTTCCCCTTGCGTTCCGGTATGCTGTTGTAATTGTTGAAGAAGGCTCGGGCGTCTTCCCATGCCTTGCCTTCAACCTCAATACAATCGTCCTGCAAGAGTAAAGGTACATCGAAATAGGAAAGCTCTACAGTCTGGTCATTGCTGATCCGTGAAACCAGGCGGTCCAGACGATCCATGGAGTGTTTGTCGGGAAACGACCTTGTTCCATCGGCTAAGGTGATACAGGAATGCTTCCGGTACTCTTCCATAAAGCGGTTGAAAGAGAAACGCTCGCCTTCAATTTCCACCTCCGCGCTGCCCGAAAGGTAATCAATGCCGTGCCCCATGCCCATTGAAAAGCGTATATGCGGCCTTGCAAAGCTCAGTTTGTAACCGGCAAGCACCTGCGATTCTAGCAGCACAAAGTACCGGGAAAGCTCGATAATATTTTCGGCAAAAAATTTTTGGGCGAATTCCGGGGCTATGATAAAGCGTCCCTGCTCCTCGTGTATAAGGCTTTTTGCCGTTCCCTTGGGAATACCCTTGTAGAGCATGGAACGGAACACATCCTCCGGCGCTTCGGGGAAGATCACCTCGGCAATGCCTATAATCTTTCCGGTCTCGTCTATTTCCGCAACCGTAACGATATCTTCGTTCTCCAGAAAAAGGCTGGGGAAGCCCTTGATATAGCTTATGGGCCTTACGTGCAGATATGAGTAGTCATCAATTTCCATGAAGAGCAGGGCGGGGAGAGCCTGGTTTGGCCGGATATTCCGCATGGTCCAGCCTTCGTAGATGAGTTCCAGGTTTGAATATCCTGAAAATATAAGGGAAAGGAAGGCAGGCATATCCTCCCGCCGCATCCTGGCCTGGATTCTGCCGGTTTCCGCCCAGCGGAGCCCCAGGTCTTCGATCTGGTATATCTTATCACCGTAAACCCCCAGCCGGGGGGTCAGCATAAAAAATTCACCTGCGGGAAGCTCGATAAGGGCGCCTTCCTCATCCTGTAAGGCAAGGGACGATGTAAGCCAGCCGCTGGGTTTTGCCTGCCTGCCCGCGGCCTTTTCCTGTCCGCTGCCTATGGCGGGCTGGCCGCGCCCCTCGTCTTTTATGACCAGGACGCAGCGGCAACGGCTTTCAGCGCGGGACAGGAGATCGCCCTTGGTATTCCGCAGGAGCTTTGCCGATAGTATCTGATCAACCAGGCGGTCGTCAGGGTTGTAGATCGCGTTCTCTTCCCCGTTGCCGTCAAAATCTACTATAAAGGATCGTTCCCTGCCGCCCAATTTGGAGAAGAATTCGCGGAGGGCCTCCCGTTCCTTGCCGGTGTAACGGCGGAAATCCGGCCTGTTTCTCGTATTCTGGCCTCTGGCGTCGGCATAGTTAAAACGCAGGAAGGTTTCGCCCGCTTCAAAACCTACGGTAAAGAAAAAATCAGCGCGGCCTGTTTTTTTAGAACGGGAAACACTGTTTTTAGCGGCTTCGGCCTGTTCGGCATCCGCGCCCGATGGGGGACGCCCGCCTTTGGCGGTTCCGGTTGAAGCGCCGCCGGAAGCGGTATCCAGAAAACCGCTCTTCTTTCCGGGCGGTCCGTCCTGATGCTTCTTTTTAGGTTCGCCGACTTCCCTGTCCGCGACAGGGGCCCCAGCCGCTTCGGCTTTTTCCGCGGAAACAGAACTACGAGCCAGGCTTTTAGCCGCCGCCTTTTCTTTTAACCGCTTATTTCCGCTTTTTTTACCGCTCATTGTAAAATAATCATACAAAAATAATATATATTCTGCAATAAGCTGTAAACCTAAAAAAAGTGACTAATACCTTCCGCCGCTCCTCCACCAGGTGCGCCAGCTTCATCGGACCTTTGGTCCGCCGCGTCATCCCGGTACGTCTTCGTCGGTGCGTCCCAGATAAACGGCAGTTTCGCCGCGTTCAACACCCGCACCTCGCAGCCTACCCGCTCCTGGATCTCGTAGGCCATGATGAACACCAGATTCCCCGCTTCAATCGGACTTTAGTCCGCGCTACCTTGTCCGTCTTTTCCAACAGCCGGTACAGCGCCTACCGCCCGTGGAGGCTCGTTTTCCCTTCGTGAAGCGTTATCTTTCCCTTCACGCTGATGATCGCCAGGGTATACTCCCGTTTCCCCAGGTCGATCCCTACATACCGCCCGCTTCTCAATGACAACTTCCATTTTTCCGCTCCTTACGATAAAATAAAGGCCTGGAGCAATTGTCGGGCATCGGGTGTACCGTACTCCGTGCGAACCAAAGGTTCGCCTCGCAGTCTGCCGGCTGTAAGGCCGGTAGCTGCGCGCGGACTCTTCGAGTCCGATGCTTTACGGCGGCCGGCTGAGATTTAGCGGACCAGAGGATCACTTCGGGCAAACCCCTTGCAGAGTTCTCCCCAGCGTCCTCACGCACCGTACAACCTTCCACCTTTCTGATTAGCCCCGCCAGGGGCTGACCTTTCTGGCCCCGTCAGACTTCGGACTTTAGTCCGCGAGTACCCGATTTTCCCGACAATTTAAATCATAGCAATCTGACACCGGTGCGTTTGCCTGGGATTATTTTTCAACTTTTGCGCTGATGAATTGTATAAAATGCGCCTGATTTTGATAGTATATCAGGTAAAGCGTTTTTATCTAAAACTAAAATGTCTTCCCATTCGGAATCGGGCGCTACGCCATTTAATATGGCTTCATTTCTATTACGCTTTGCTTTTAAGGCTTTGAGAAATCGAACTCGTTTACCATTAGTCATTTCCGTACCATGAAAGAAAGTATTCATGTTTATTAAAACTCTT
>JAISQR010000172.1 GCA_031274035.1 Treponema sp.
TCGTAAACGTCGTTGTACCAGAGCACGTTGTCCACCGGGGTATTGGCGGGGATGTGGTTTCCCACAGCCATGAAAAAGCCGGGGTATTTTTTCCCTATGTCCATGCAGCGTTTCACCTCAGCCCGGATATCTTCTTTTGTACCCGAAAGCAGGATACGGGTGTCCGTGTTTCCCACAAAAAAATGGGTTTTGCCGTACTTTTCCGCGACATACGCCATATCGGTGGTGGGCTCCATAACAAAGCCGTTGACGCCGGAAGCCGCAATATCGTCAACGAATTGGGTAAAAGTTCCGTCGGAAGTATACATGATGATCTTCCCCGCCTCCTTGAGGGGGGCGAAGTATTTCTTGTAATTGGGAAAAACAAAGCGGCGGTACCAATCGGGGTGAATAAAGGCCCCCTGGGTCCAAACTATGTCGTCGTGGATCATCACCACCGGGGTTTCGCTTTTTGCCAGGGCGTTGAAGTACTGTTGAATCCAGCCTGCATAGCGGTTGGTCATTGCGCCGAAGGCCTCCGGGTCTGTGCCCGCGGCGGTGAGCAGCATATCCCAGCCAAAGATGTCGATGAGGCCGGATATACAGGTAACGTAGATCCCCGTCATGTTTACCGCGTCCGGGTTGGCCTCGCGGTTCCCCTTATACGCGGCGTTGAAGTCCGCCACAGCCTTCTTTTCATCAACGGGGCCGTAGAGTTCCCAGGGGTCCATTTTAAGGGCCGCTTCGGGATCATCGTAGAGCGCCTTCCCAATGGCCCGGTAGTCCCCGCCGCCGTCAGCATAAACCGCGTGGCCCATGTCGGTGTGTTTGTCCCCGAAAACCTGGCCCCCGATAAGGGTGGACCAGATAAAGTCGTAATTGAACGCCTTTATCAAAGCCCGGGAACCCTTCCGTCTGGTTTCACTGTCCGATTGGCTTGTTACGTTGATTCCCGTAACTCGGCGGACAACTTCCCAATGAGACTCAAGGGAATATTCGGTCCTCGGCACCCTCGGAGGCATGCGTAAATGTAAAGCGTCCCAGCCGTCCTGATAAGACATAAAAGCTCCTTTATGGCTAATGATGATAAAAAAAGGCCGGAAAGTAAAGCCCCCAGGGCCAGCGCATATAAACTTTTTACTTCTTACAAATCCCGCGAAAAAGTTGCTTTGCTCGGTACGGTATCAAATCCGCATAGTAATGTTAAATTCGGTTCTCCCTTCAGACGTTGAATCAGCGTTTTTACCTGCCTGATCTTGAAACAGCCCATGGCAAAATTGCGGCGTATGAACGGCAGGTATTGATACGGTTTCCTGCCGGTACCGGCGTACCTTCGGGTCATTGGAGGCAGCGCTTCTTCTATGACCCGAAGCATATGCGGAAACGTCTTGTATTCATCGGTCAGATATTCTTCAAAACAGCCTTGAAGCTCATACGGTATATCAAGGAGGGCTTGCGCCCCTCCGATTATTTCTGTTATACTTTTCATAACGAGAGTCTCCTTTTGGACGGTTTATGGTAAATCCATCCTATAAAGTTTCTCTCGTCTTTTCTACCACGCCTTTAGTTTTGGAACTGGCTCGTTTAGCAGTCAAAATGAGTTTATATGCGCTGGCCCTGAGCCCCGGCCTCTGCATCTAAACTTATTTTACATACCCTACTCTAAATTTGCATGATGCTGCCATAACCACTTTAAGTCTATAGATTTTTCTTCAATAATTAACTGTACCAGAATATCCCCCAAAAGCAACACGCTCTGTTCAAACAGGGAAGTCATGGGTTGAGCGGATTTTATTTCATCTTCCCGGTTCAGCTTTGTCTGTACAGGAATTCTAAGCATAAATTCAGCTATATCCCGCATTTCACTTTCCGGATTTGATCCAATATGAATTACCATGGCTCCGATACTTTTCGCTTTTTTGGCAATCGCCAAAGGGACAAGGGTATTCCCGCTGCTGGAAGCAACTATAAGTAAGTCCCTGGCCGTAATAGCCGGTTCAGTTATTTCGCCTACGCAATGGGCACTGATCCCAATATGGGCCATCCGTTTTGCCACGGATTGGAGAGATAAAAAAACCCTTCCAACTCCGATGAAAAATACCTGTTCGGCTTTCAAAACCTCGATCTTTAGTCGTTCCAAATCTGCGGGATCAATATGATTCAAGGCTAAAGATAATTCATTAAGTACCCGGTTCCGCACAGCGGTATAGCACTCTGAAAAATTATTCATTGAAATCCACTTGTTGCAATAAATTTATCAATCTCGTCCCCAAACGGGAGAGATTCCACCGCTCCCTTATGCTGAACACATATTGATCCAGCCGCATTGCCTCTTTGTATCGCCTGCGAAATAATTTCCTTTCTCAGGTCATTGGGGACCGTAACCCCCTGCTGTATAAGACTGGATAAAAACGTACCCCAAAAGGCATCTCCCGCACCGGTAGTATCTATGCAAGGCACATCCGGGCAGCCTGCGCTTACAATATCATTTTTAAACCAGCATTTTGCGCCTTTTGGCCCCAGGGTTTCCACAATCAAGGTGATGTTGAAACAGGCCATGATTTTAGGGATATTTTGCTCACCTCCCAGTATTTCCGTTTCCTCTTCGGATATCTTTAATAGATCTATAAACCGTAAAGCCTTGAAGATCAATTTCTTTGCCCTGTTTCTGTCCCCGTCCCAAAGAAGGTCACGGTAATTAATATCAAAACTGACAAGTTTCCTCAAAGAATGCCCTTGCCGCAGAGCATACAGAGTTGCCCTCGCCGCAGGTTCAGCAGAAAGTGAACAAGAACCGCCATGGATTATGACGCTATCCAAAATGTCTTTTTTCCGTATTTCCCGAATACTAAGTAACGTATCGGCTCCGGGCTTACGGACAAAGGTAAAAGAACGTTCGCCTCGGTCATTGAGGGTAACGAAGGCTAAGGTCGTTATTGCCTTATCCGTGAGTTTAGGGCAAAGAACTTTTACTTTATTATCCTTGAGTGTGCGGACAAGAAAACGACCGAAATCGTCATTCCCCATCATTCCGCAGAACCCCGCATCCAGCCCATTACGGGCTGCTGAAATAGCTACATTGGCACAGCCGCCCCCCGGATGACGTATATAGCACCCGGGAACGCTACCGGGCATAAAATCAATTACCATTTCACCGATAGAGAATATATCCATCAGGTTCCCCCATAAATATGAATTATGCAATAACAAGCTCTGTTTCATCATTATTGATATCAATCCAGTTTTTATCCGGAACCTGATCGGTTATGAGGCAATCTATTTTTTTCCATTCGATATATTCAACTAAGGCATCGGAGACGAATTTACTGTGATCCGCGAGGACAATTTTTTTACGGCTGCATTCAATGATGGACTCTTTCATTTCAGCTTCGATAAATGATTCCGCGCAGGGCCCTTTATGGGACATAAAGCCGCTGGTTCCCAAAAAAGCAACATCCGCTTTGATGGATTTGAAGGCATTGTTTGCCCAATACCCAACCAGAGACATAGTAACATTCCTCACTTCTCCTCCTACAACATATATCTTGTTTTCACTGTCTGCCAGGAAATGGGCAACGCTTAATGAATTAGTGATAATTGTCAAGTCCTTCTGATAAATCAGATGCTTCGCCATACTGTGAACAGTACTGCCCGCATCCAGTATGATGATCCCCTTTTGCGGTACAAAATCCATGGCCCTGGCGGCAATCCGTTGCTTTTCCTCCCGGTATTCCAGTTCACGCCTGGAAAACGGCCTCTCGAGAAATTCTTTTATAACCACGGCCCCGCCATGGCTTTTTTTTGCTACACCTTTTTGTTCAAGGCTTATAATATCCTTGCGGATAGTTTCGGTAGAGACATTAAACCGCCTAGCCATATCAGTTGCCTGGATGAATCCATTTATAATAAGAAGCTGGGCAAGCTTTTCCCTTCGCTCTTCAGTTAATTCTTGTCGCATTATTATCACTCATTCATAGAGTATACCGGAAATGCTCATGTTATTGGAATACCTCCCGCATTGCATCGACAATAGCCACAATATTAGCCGTAGGGATATCCGCCTGCAGAGTATGAGTTCCCGCCAGGATGTATCCTCCTTTTTCCCCCATTTCAAGCAGACGCTTCACCTGTTCCTTAACCTCCTTCACCGTACCTCTGGGCAATAATTCCTGGATATCCAATCCTCCATGCAGACAAATATGACGGCCAAAATCGGCTTTGATTTTGAACGGGTCCATATCCGCAGCCAGCGCCTGAATCGGGTTGAGTATATCCACTCCGATATCTATTAAATCAGGAATAATAGGATATATAGAACCGCAAGAATGAAGGCGTAGTTTAGCGCCGTATTTTTTGACCATGCGGCAAAAATCCGCCAGCCGCGGTTTCAACATTTTCCGCCACAAGTCCGGGGAAATCATCATGCCCCGCTGGGTTGCCACATCATCGTTGTATTCTACAAAAACATATTTGCCCGCCGCCGCCTCAAGGCTTTTTTCCGCGTCTTCGACAATAAACCGGGAGATTTTATCCAGCAGGGATTCGGCCAATTCGCTGTCGGTCAGCATATCTGTCAAGAATTGCTCTTCGCCGCGGATAAACATGGCGGTCAGAAAGCATCCCCTTGTCCGGCACCACGCGGCCTTATCCTTTACCGCATCACAGCCTTTCCCGATACCCGAATAATCCCAATCCGCCGTTAAAGGCCAGGGAAAAGCCTCAATATCTTCCGTGGTTATTTCCCCTGGCAAGGGCGGAATACCCGCGGGTTCAAGGTATTTCTGGTTTCCGTTATCCGTCATTCTGAAGGGAACGTTATAAATATCGTAATAGAGATCATTTTCTACCCTGATTGTGGGATCCGCATATTTTATTACGTCGGCCGGTTTTTTATAAACCGGCCGTACCGTAACGGCATCCCGGCCTATCCATTCCCAGAACGCTTCTTCGTTCAGCCCGAGATCCCTCCTAAGCCGGATTTCCAGTTCCGGGGCAAACCTCAGTTCAACAGGCACCCGGTCAGGGGGCTTCAATTCCGCTGCCGCAATATAGCGTTCTTTTGATGTCATGTCCGGCTTCCTTTTATCTTACGGCGTTCTTTTGGTACACATCATAGGCGTCCTGGTAGATTTTTACCGCCTCCGGAACACCCATGCTGTTCAACGCTTTGACGAATTCGTCAAAGTCATCCAGCGATACCTCTCCGGTGATAAACTTGGCATCCATCTGTTCAATATAGGATTCCCGATCGGCTTGGTATTTCATGATCTCATCGGTCTGCGTCTTGGAGAAATATACGCTGGGATATACCCATTGATGATATTTTTCCAGGCCATTGGACATATTCCTTGAAAGGGATTCCTCATTCGGTTCTTCAAATAGATTATGCCAAAAACTGTTGATATTGAACGGCATCCTGTAATGGCCTATCTTTTGAATATTGTAAGTCCAGAAACTATCAACATTGGACGGCCATTGATAGCGGAATTGTCCGTTGTCCATAACATAATAGGTGCCTTTCCCGTCAAAAACCGGCCGATCGGTAATGCCTAACACAGCAAGGGTTCCTTCATAGGAATAGCACCAATCAATGAGCTTATAAGCGTTTTCCGGCTCTTTGCATTTGTTGGTAATGGATGCCACCCCCCGGCCAACGGCGTCATATTTGCCGGTCATCTGAACATTATTAAAGCCGCTTACCATGGGCGGGATAATCTCATATTGCTCATAGTCGCTTACCATGAGATAATGGGCCGCTTGATTAAAAAAACCATAGCGCATCTGCTGGCCTTTGGCAATAAAGGAGTCCAAGGTCTGGGTAAAATACTCGCGATCCAAAAGACCCGCATCCCACAGGCGTTTCATAAACCTAATGTATTCCTTGTATTCCGGCTGAACCGGTACAAAGACTATGGTTTTTCCGTCCTTGCCGATGGTAAAACGGTTTTCCACATAACCTAGGGCATTCAGTATGGGCTGGCTTATGTCCGCACTCTTGTAAACGCCCCCGGCAGGGATAATATTACCGCTCCGGGTTTTAAATGCCGCCAAAGCATTAAAGAATTCATCCAGAGTTTTGGGTACCGGCAGATTAAGTTCCTTAAGCCACTTGGTGTTCAGCCATAACCGGCCTCCGACAGACATACTACGCAGATAGTTTTCATTAGTGGGCATGGCATAAATATTGCCATCCGGGGTAGTAATCGCTGCTTTTACATAAGGAGAATCGGTAAACATTTTTTTTGTTTCGGGACCCACTTTCTCAATAAGGGCATTAAGGGGAATAAGCTGACCGCTTGAACCATAAGTTACTTCTTCATCAGGGGTCAATGGGGCTCCCAGGAATAAATCCGGAAGCTGATTGGTGGCAAAAAGGATGCCCTTCCGCTCCTGCCAGCCGGAAGAATCAATTTCTTCAACCGCTATTTTGACGCCTGTTTGCTCCTGGATAAAGGAATAAATAAACTTTTCAGTAAACGGCCCCTCCCCGGCATCCCGAACTGTTATCACACTGAGAGTTCCGCCGCCAGAAGCCGCCCTTCCCGCATCCCTGCCGCCTGCCGCAAACAGGCTGGCTACTGTAAGGATACAAAAAACCAATAACACTGTTCTTCTCATTTCTAGCTCTCCTTCGTAAAAAATTTATGTTCAGACAGACGCCGGACTTTTAGCCCTTAATAGCGCCTATCATGACACCTTTGACAAAATACCGCTGAAAAAATGGGTATACCACCAGTACCGGAAGGGAAGAAATAACTATCAAGGAATATTTCATCACTTGTACCAGCTGCATCCTCCGGGCGGCGCTTTCCATATCCAGAGCCGACTGAATCCCCGCATTAGTCTGATTCATTACCAAAATTTCCCGTAATATTATCTGCAGGGGTTTAAGCCTCATATCCGAAAGATAAATTAACGCGCTGAAATAGGAATTCCATTGCCCAACTATGGAAAACATAGCCATAACTGCGACAACCGGCGCGGAAAGGGGTAGAATAATTCTGAAAAAAATCGCAAAATCACTACATCCGTCAATACAGGCGGCTTCCCGCAATTCTACAGGAATGTTACTCTGAAAAAAGGTTCTGCAGATAATAATATTCCACATGCTGGCGGCGCCGGGAACAATGATCGACCATACAGTATTAACCATGCCCAGATTCATTACCACCAGAAATGTCGGTATAAGCCCACCGGAAAAAAACATCGTAAAGGCAAACAGTCCGGTTAAAATGCCGCGGCCAAAAAGATCCGATCTTGATAAAGCATAGGCAGCCGGCAGATTTATCACCAAAGATATTATTGCCGCCCCAAGGGAATAAAAAATTGTATTGAGAAAAGCGGTTCGAAGGTATGGATATTGAAAGGTTTGTATATATCCGTCCAGCATTATTTCCTTGGGAAAGAGCCAAACCTGTCCCGATCCGACCAGGGTGGGATTGCTTACTGAGGCGCTTATTACAAATATAAGGGGATAGATGACTATGATAACTACAATGAAGAGCAATAATACATTTACCCTGTCAAACATGGCCATTTTTTTCATTGCAACGCCTCCTCTTCTACCACAACCCGATTTCACTTGTACGTTTTGATATCCGGTTAACACCCAGAAGCAAAATAAAATTGATAACCGAGTTAAATAAGCCGACCGCTGTGGAAAAGCTGTATTGCATATTTTGAATACCCCGCTTATATACATACGTTGAAATTACTTCCGATACGGAAAGATTTAGCGCATTCTGCATGAGATATACTTTTTCAAATCCAATATTCATCATATTTGCAACGGTCAGAATCAGGACTATCATAATAGTGGGAAGTATACTGGGTATATTGATATGCCAGATGCGCTGCATGCGGCTGGCTCCGTCTATGACTGCGGCCTCATGCAATTCATAATCAACGCCGGCCAGGGCAGCCAGGAATAGAATTGAAGACCACCCCGTTTCCTGCCATATCCCCGACAGCACATACAAGCCGCGGAACCAGCCGGCTTTTCCCATAAAATTAACCGCCTCAAAGCCGGCAAATTCAAGGAATTTGTTTATAATTCCCGATTCGGGGGAAGTGAAGAGGATGAGCATGGAAACTAAGACAACGGTAGATATAAAATGGGGAGCATAGGTAACCGTTTGTACAAATTTCTTTAGCCGCCCTGATTTTAGCTCGTTAAGCATCAGCGCCAGAATGATGGGCAGCGGAAAGCCGAAAATAAGACAATAAATATTGAGAAGTACCGTGTTCAAAATGATAGCGGTGAATTGATAAGAGCCGAAGAACTGCTGAAAATGCTTTAATCCGACCCAGGGACTCCCCAAAATACCTAAATTAGGGGAAAAATCCTTAAAAGCAATTATCAAGCCATACATGGGCGCATAATTAAAAATCATGAAACTGAAAAAAGCAGGTAACAGGAGCACATAAAGCCTCCAACTGCGGATTATGCGCCTCCATTTTATGTTATTCATTTATCACCGCCTTAAACCGCCGGAAATTATCCTCAAGGGCGGATCCCGCAAGAAACAAGCTGGAACTACCGGCAACCAGTATATCTCCCCCGGCTTTTATCAGGGCCGCCGTGTTATCAAAAGAAACCCTCCCGTCCAATTCAATATCAATATGGCGCCCGGTTTTATCCAGAAGTCTCCGGCAATCCTGGATTTTCTTATATGCGTAGGGTACCATACTTTCATTCCTGTCTTTGGCAAAACCGGGGTTTATCAGCATAAGAAGAACGTAGTCGCAGATTTCTGCGGCATACTCAAGCATACTCACAGGAGTAGCGGGATTCAGGGCTACTCCGCAGCGTACTCCCGCCGCGCGGATTATCCGCAAAAGTCTGTCGGTATGCAAACAGGTTTCAATATGAAAGCACACCTGATAGGGCTCAAATTCCAAAGCCTGCCTGACAAATTTTTCATTGTCCATTGACATGATATGGAAATCCAAACCGATATCAGCATTTTTTTGTTTCCCGATGATGTGCGGGAGATCGCTCAGGCTAAGAGGAATATCAGGGCTGAAAATGCCGTCAATAATATCAACATGGAGACAGCGGATTCCGAGAGACCGCAGACGATCCATCATAGCCGGATCATTCCAATCCGCACAAATAATTGAAGGATATATATCCGGGGGCTTACCCGGGCCGCTATTCATCATATTCCGCCTAAATCTCCATGGTGTTTATCTTAAGATCCGTCACTTTACCGGTTCCGTTCTTTATAAGAAAGCCAATTCTTCTTGGGGCTATACCGGGCTTATCAGGGAAATGGGTAGTGTTGAACAAGTCTATATGAAAATCATCCAGATAAAATTCGTACATATTTTTACGGATTAGTATCCTGAAATGATGCTTCTTTGCCGGAATCAAACCCGCCGGGGCGGCGCATCCCGGCCCGACAAAATCTTCCACAGTAAAAGAGTACTTGCCGCCGAATTCCCCATAGCCGATTTCGGTCAATCCGTAACCATGAAGCCAGATAAAGGTTCCCAAGCCTTCCGCCTCTTCCAGCAATATTCCCGCCGACGGAGCCGTACACCGCATATCACTGCTTGCGGCCTCAATGAAGCCGGTAATAACAACCCCGTTTTCAGCATCTATCTGTTCGGGGCACAGAACAAAATTAATTTCCCCGGGATCATAGCCCAGGGAATTATATTCCCGCGCCTGTATAGTAAATTCGGAATTTTTTAGCGGGCGCTCCCTGCCGATAAGACGATCATTACCGGGCCAGTACATAAGTCTAAGATGCCCGGATTGATCCACCTCGGCCTTTTTTAACGGCGGCAGCCAGGTATCTCCGCATTCATAGGAAAATCCCTGCTGCATATAGCTGTTTACCAGGACTTCAGAGCTTCCCAGAACAAACCGGGCCCACAAGGCGACCCAGCGGGACGAATTGCCGGTTAAGCGGTATGCGGCGGGATCGGCTATGAACGGCCCTTCGGGGGAACCGGAACGCAAAGTACAAACGCTATACCCTTTTCTCCCCAAATAATTAAACCAGCCTCCGAGATAGTAAAAGGTTCCGTTGATTTCAGCGCAGCCTCCCACCTCAAAGGAGCCTTCCATCTCAAGAGTTGGGGTTTTCGGCATACCGTCGAAATCAATCCGGGTTGGAATAAAATCCCAGTGAAAGCCGTCATCGGATGCCAGGAATCCCCGCGGCCCGGTGGCGTATCCGTAATATTTTCCCCGGTGTTCTGCCACGTTCATGGCGTCAAGCCGCATCTTGCCCGAGGGATCGAGCTCCAACGTAGTCAGATCCGCGTCTTTTCCCCGGTATGTCCAATGCAACAAATCGGCGGATTCCCAGAATTTGATTGTATTTTGGTTACTCTTCTCATCAAAACTGCCGTGATTCAGAATGAACTTGCCGCCGACTTTATGAATACCCATGGCAATGATCCCATTTTCAAAATCTTCCACTACCGGACCTGTATCCTTCCAGTGTACGCCGTCTTCGGACTCGGCCAGCCAAATATTGTTGTAATCGCCGCCTTCTTTCAAAAACATGGCAAAGAGATAAAACCGGCCGTTGTGGAACAGGCACAGACTGTCTTTGAATTTCCCATATCCGGGTTTATAAAGCATGATAGCCTCCAATATATAGCAATATAAATAACATATTTTGCAATTTATTGCATATAAATCACAAGATATATTGTATTTTA
>JAISQR010000213.1 GCA_031274035.1 Treponema sp.
GAAACGGCTGTTTGCCGAAGCCCATAGGCGGGGTATACGGGTGCTGCTTGACCTGGTGCCGGGGCATACTTCGGAGGAACATCCCTGGTTTAAGGAAGGCGGGAAGGAGGCCCCCAATGAATACTCCAACCGGTTTATCTGGACGGATCACTGGTTTATGAAACCCGAAGGCCTGGGATATGTGGCGGGAGAGGCGGAACGGGAGGCGGTTTACATTATCAATTTTTTCAAATGCCAGCCTGCCCTGAACTATGGTTTCTTGAAAACCGCTGAGCCCTGGCAGCTTCCCATGGATCATCCTGACTGCGTTGCCACCAGGGAAGCCATGAAGGACGTTATGCGCTTCTGGCTTGACGCGGGTTGCGATGGTTTCCGGGTGGATATGGCCGCGTCTCTGGTGAAAAACGATGACAAAAAAAAGACCGGCGTCTCTGCAATTTGGCGAAATGTCCGGGAAATGCTGGACAGGGACTATCCCGAAGCCGCGCTGGTGGCCGAGTGGGGGGTTCCCGAGTTGTCTGTGCCGGCGGGATTTCACGCGGATTTTCTGCTCACCGGCCGTGACCAGGGAATATCCTATACAAGCCTGCTTCGGGATTATGCAGTTGACCGGAACTACAAGCTTATCGGGGAAGATAAAAGTTTTTTCAAAAAAGACGGCTGCCATGATATAAAACGTTTTCTTAACGATTACCTCCGTCACTATACCGCCGCTGCCGCAAAGGGCGGTTATGTTGCCCTGATTTCCTGCAACCACGATACTATCCGGCCCAGGTTTAACCTTTCGTACCGGGAACTTGCCCTGTACTACGGTTTTCTCTTTACCATGCCGGGAACCCCTTTCCTCTACTATGGGGACGAGATCGGTATGCGTTATCTGCGGCTTCCTACCAAGGAGGGCGGCTACTTCCGCACCGGTTCCCGTACCCCGATGCAGTGGTCGGCTCCCGAAGGGCGCTTGGGCAAAAACCTGGGTTTTTCCACTGCGGAAGCGGACCGCTTGTATCTTCCAGTAGATAAGGCACCCGACGCGCCCACCGTGGAAGATCAGGAAAAAGACGGAGCTTCGCTTTTAAATACGGTAAAAGCATTGCTGCGTCTACGGCACAGCGAAAGTGATTTGCAGGCAAAACCGACCCTCGAAATTCTCTACGCCGAAGAGGGGCAACTGCCCTTTGTGTACCAGCGGGGATGCTTTGTTATGGGGGTCAACCCTTCGGGCAAGGCGGTACGGGCGCCTATAAAGATACATGAAAAAGCGTCCGGTAGTAATGCTGTCTACACCATCGGGACCGGTAATCTTGAACAGGGGTCTTGTACGCTTGGGCCGCAAAGTTTTGCGGTCTGGCGCGTTTAAAATAGCAATTTTGGAGGAAGTCGTATGAAAAAAGTTTCTTGTCTGAACATGGTTACGGTTCTTGTCATCCTGTCTCTGGCGGTAGTTTTTTCAGGCTGCGCGAAAAAAAATGCCGCGCAGGAAGCGGGGGTTGTTTTGACCTATCCCCATTATGCGGTGGGAACCCACCTCGCCCGGCCAGCGTGGGAAGCTCTGTATAAGCGGTTCAGTGAAAAGTACAAGGGGCAGATCAGCATTAAGGTTGAGGAACTCCCCAGCGACCAGGTCTACATCGACAAGATGAAGGTACTGGCGGCATCCAAAGAACTGCCCGATGTGATTGACGGAAAAAACGGGCTGCGGGACCTGGCGATCCAGAATGGCCAGGCGGTGGAACTTTCCGCCTTCCTGGACCGGGACCCTGATTTTCGGGATCTGGTTATAGGGCAAGCGTCCATCATAGCCAACACTACGGCAGACGGGAAAATATATTCCATCTGTCCCTGGAATCAGGTTATCGGGTATTACTACAACAAAGAGATGTTTCAAAAGGCGGGGATCAGCCCCGCGAAAACCTGGGATGAATGGTTCAGCAACTGCGATAAACTTAAAGCGATCGGCGTGGCGCCTTTAGCCCTGATGACCGGTGAGAATTCCTGGACCACCAACCTTATCCTCTCGGCCATGGTGGCAAGCAGGGGAGCGGCGGGAGAAGCCTTTATGAATACCCTGCACCCCACGACCTATCAAACGCCTGAGATGATTGCGGCTCTGACCGATATACAGCGCTGTCTTCAAAACTACACCACCCCTGACGCTTTGGGATCTCTGTACGCCAACGCCGCCAACAATTTTATGATGGAACAAGCGGCCATTATCGCCAACGGAGCCTGGATGGTTGCGGATTTCTCCAATCCCGATAAGACCGCCAAGGGCTTTGATCAAAAGGTAGGCTGGGCTATGTATCCCGGAGATGGCCTGGTAACCAGTTATCCGGAAGGGTATGTGCTTTGCAGCCCTCCGGAACGGGTAGAAGCGGGCTGGACGTTTCTCAAGGAACTCTGTACACGGGAAAGCCAAATGGAGAATCTTCGCTTCAGGGGCGATCTTCCAACGGCCTCGGACCTGGAGATTCCCGAAGATATACGGCAGAAAATGCCCCTGGTGGCGCTCCATGCCGAGTCGGTGGGACAGATGAAGTACCACGGCAATACCTTTGATGTCCTCGCATACGCCGGTGTGATAGACGCCTTTGGCCGGTATTATGCGGAACTTGCCGCGGGGACCATAACGCCGGCGGTCATGGCCGCAAAACTTGACGAGGCTGCCGCCGCAGCAAAGTAGGGGACGTCGTGGGGGCCGCGCCCCCTTGAAAAATTGAGGAGCATAGTGTGCGCATAAAAAAACGGTGGATAGTTGTTTTTTTGGTTCCGGGACTTTTGCTTTTTCTCTTGGTGTACCTGGTTTCTATCATCAACGTTTTCGGTACCTCCTTTACCAACTGGCGTATTGGCGGAAGTATTTCTTTTACCGGCTTAAGTAATTACCGGGATCTGTTCCGCTCCGCCGCCTTTCTCAAGGCCCTTTCCAATACCTTCGTCTGGATAGTGTTGCAGTCCACCATCCATGTAGCCATCGGTATAGTCTTTGCGCTCTTGGCGGCGCGTAAAAAAGTATATTCAAAATTTTGTCAAACAGTTTTTATGCTGCCCAACATCCTCTCCAGCGCCGCTCTGGGTATGCTCTTTTACAATATTTTCAACCCAACCTACGGGCCGGTAAACAAGATTATACAGTTTTTGGGAAATAAGGATTTTAACATAAACTGGTACGCCAACGCCGCAACGTCTTTTTTTGCCGTTACCATCACCTGGCTCCCCTTTGCGGCGATGATAGCGATTCTGGCCGCCGCTGAACTGGCCGCCATCCCCGATGATATTTTCGAGGCGGCGGTAATCGACGGGGCCAGTGAAACGCAGACCATCTTTCGTATAAAACTGCCCCTGCTAAAAAACGCCATCGGCACCGGCACGATTCTTGCCGCAACCTCGATGCTGCAAAAGATGGACATCCTGATCATGACCAGCAACGGCGGACCAGGGATACAGACCATGAACCTCCCCCTGCTCATCTACAATACCTCAATGCAGGATACCAACTTCGGCCTGGCCAATGCCTGCGCGGTTCTGCTTATTCTGATGGGCCTTGTCGCCATCGGTCTTATCAATAAAATCTATCGCATGAACGAAGCGATATAAAATTTGTTCTAAGGAGTATATCATGGCAAATGAAAAAAAGCATTTCGGCCTTGAAATATTCGCCATTCTGTTTATGGCCCTGATTGTATTTGTATCAGTCGGCCCTTTCCTGTGGGTATTCTTGTCTTCCTTCAAAACAAACCGGGAAATATTAACGTTTTCCTGGGATATGGGCAGCGGAATCCATATACGGAATTACATCAACGCCTTTAAGATTGCGCCCATTGCCCGGTATTTCATGAACAGTGTCATAGTTACCGCGCTGGCTATGGCGCTCAATCTTATGTTTATGAGTATGGCCGCCTATGTGCTTGCCCGCTGTACCTTCCGCTTCAAAACCGCGATACGGACGCTTTTTTCCATAGGACTGCTCATTCCCGGCGCAGCGCTGCTGCTGCCCCTCTATACCTCCATAAGAGCCATCGGCCTTTATAACAACGTGTGGGGGCTTATCCTGGTGTTTACCGCCTTTGGTATGCCTACCTCGGTATTTATTATGTCCAGCTATTTTCTGACCATCCCTAAGGAAATGGAAGAATCGCCCTATATTGACGGGGCGGGATTTCTGCGGACCTTTTTGGTCATCATGCTGCCCCTGGCCCGACCCGCCTTTGCCACCGCGGGAATCATGCAGTTCCTGCTCTGCTGGAATGAGTTTCAGTTTTCACTGACCTTAACCACCGGCCACGAGGCCCGAACCCTGCCAGTGGCGCTCTATTATTTTAAGAGCGCCTTTGCCAGCGATTACGGCGCCATGTTTGCCGCCATTGTTCTGATTTCTATTCCCAGCATCATTGTTTATATCGCACTGCAGAAACAGATTATTTCCGGCTTGGCTGCCGGCGCGGTCAAAGGATAATTTATCCCTCGCCCGGCGGAAGCCCGTATACTACCGCTATTGCGGCGGCGCGGCTTGATGGGGATGTGCAATTTTTAGGGAGGCTTTCAAAAGATTTTTTTGGGGAAATGCTGATCAAACATCTGGAACAGAATAAGGTGAGCACCGATCTGATCGTCAGGTCTGATGAAAACGCTACGCTTGCCTTGGTGAAGATCGGGGAAGGCTCTGAACCCCAATAGGTTTTCTATACGGAAGAAAAATACCTAATCCTTCATTTTCTTTTTCTGTATTATCAACAATTCATCCGCTTGTTTAATTAAATAATCCTGTAATAATGCATCCAGCTCATAAAATATTCCTGACAAGTGTTCTAACTTTACTTCCGTCATTGAGGTCGTAAACATTTCTCCTTTTCCTGTTTTCAGCCATTCCTTATTGACTTTGTAAACTACTGAAATCAGATGAATAATCCGCTCGCTTATATCGCGGTTACCTGTTTCTATATCAGCAAAATAACCTTGAGAGACGAACACCCCTTTTGCAAATGCCCGCTGAGAAAGTTTTAATGCCGCCCGAATCGTCTTTATACGTTCAGGGATTGAAGATGGCTCCATATACTCCTATACCTGCTACTGTTTATTTTAACCAGTTTCTGGGGACAGAACAAGCATACCTAGCGATTTTTTTATAAATTTTTGGCGATACCTATTGACAAGCATATTTAATAAGCATACAATGCTTATATTGCTATCAACCTGAGGTATGAGATGTCTAAAAAAATAGACCCTTGTATCCTGTAGAAACCAACTAATTGGGTAGTTTCTTATAATACACCGCATAAT
>JAISQR010000392.1 GCA_031274035.1 Treponema sp.
GAACTATCGGCATGGCAGCTTGACCGTAATACGGCTGAAAAAACAGTGAAATGGCAGTTTACCGCCCAGGACGCGCGGATAAAACTTCATGGTTTATATCCAGTTGTTTGACCTAATCAGGCTCCTAGGAGCCTGTAGGACTTTGGTGAATTTTTGCATATTTATGCAAAAATTCCGATTAACGGGGCTCCTTTGGGAGTTTGCAAGGTATAAATTTGCAATAAATTGCAAATTTATACGATTTTTGGACAAAGCCCCACAAACTCCTAGTAGCCGCAGACACTTCGTGTCCGATTGCACTTGTGGATTTTTTGCATAAACATGCAAAAAATCCCGATCAACGGGCATGCTGTACTCTTCGAGTATTCGGAATTTGCAAGGTATAAATATTCATATTTATGAATATTTATACCATTTTATGCGCGAAGCGCAACAAACTCCTAGCTACAAAGTTTTTAGCTTTTCCCCCTCTTTCTCCGTATTATCCTTACAATCCCCTGAACCTGTCTATCCCCGCTTATAAGGAGCAAGGCTATGCCCAGCACGCCGTAGATAAAGGCGCCTGTACAGAGCGGCAGGAAGAGGCCGAGGAACTTTCCCCTGCCTTCAAATAGCGCGGCAAACCGGGAATCAAGATAGATAAGGGGAACCGCCGCCGCACAGGAAAACAGGGCGAGTTTGAACGAATAGACAAGGGCGGATTTCAGCGCGCGAGCTACGGCTATTTGAGAATTGCGTCTTAAAAAGGCAAGGAGCAGGGCGGTATTGACGGCGCTTGCCAGGGTGAGTGCGAGGGCTATGCCTGTGCCTTTAAGGGGAAAGACGAGGATCGCGGCAGTCAGCATATTTACCGCAAATGAGATAACACCCGCGATAGTCGGGGATTTGGAGTCGCTTTGGGCGTAGAAGGCCGGTGCGAGTATGCGGTTAAGCGCGATAAAAAAAAGCCCCGGCATGTGGAAGCGAAAACAGGCAAGGGTAAGGCCGACTGAATTTGCGTCAAAGGTATGATTCTGAAAGAGAAGCCGTATCAATCTTTCCCCTTGGGCAAGGGAAAAGAAGGTAACGGGGATAGTGATAAGGGCTATAATGTCTATAGCCGAAATGAGCCTTTCGTTGTAGCTTTCCCAGTTGCCGGATTTGGCGAATTCGGCAAGATCGGGCAGCAGCACGGTGCCTATAGAAACGGCAAAGACCCCAAGAAACAATTCCTGGAGCCGGAGGCTGTACTGGAGGCTCGACACTATCCCCTCCCCCGCGTTTCCCGCAAGGGCGGTAGAGACAAGGTCGTTAAGCTGGTAGGCGGCCATCCCCACGATAGTGGGGATTATCAACTTCAATACCTTTCGTGTGCCTGGATTCTTCATTGCCTGCGCCAGGCCGGTAAAAAAAGAGAAGCGTATCTTTTTGATGACAAAGGGAAACTGTATTGCGGCCTCCAGAAACCCGCCTACAAGCACGCCCGCCGCCATAGCCCGCGCGGGATTCTCCATAAAAGAGCCTAAAGCGTAGGAGCAGAGTATGATTGCAATATTGAGCAGTATTGGGGCAAGGCCCGAAGGCGCGAATATGTGAAGGCTGTTGAGTATGCCCTGGAACAGGGCCGCGATAGAGATAAAGGCCAGGAAAGGAAACATAAGGCGGGTAAGAAAAACCGTTTCGTCAAATTCCTTCATGCCAAAAATAGAAACGATAAACGGGGTAAGGATGATCCCTGCCATAACCGCAAGGCTTACAAAAAAGCTCAGGAAAGTAAAGATAGAGCTAAGGAATTCCCTGGTCTTTTCCCGGCCGTCCGTCAAGAGGTATTCCTTGAAGGTTGGAATGAACGCCGCCGCGATGGAGCCTTCCGCAAAGAGGCGGCGGAAAAGGTTGGGGATCATAAAGGCTACCGAAAATGAATCGGACAGCGCGCTGGTTCCCAGGAGGCGGGCCTTGACTATTTCCCGGGCCAAGCCCAGAATTCGAGATGCTAAGGTAAGAAGAGATAGTATTGATCCCCGGCGCACAAGGGAATCTACAGAAGACGCCGGCCTTAACTTGCTCATACAGAAACAATAGCCCTAAAAACAGCTTTAGGCAATGCGTTACCGGCGGAATACCCGCGGCTTTTCCCGCGTTACTCTTTTATCCCCATCCTTGCTTTAAGTTCCGCCAGCGCCGAATCGGCGGCGCTCTGCTTTTCCATCTCCGCAAACGTCCGCTCGCTTGCCGCCTTTTCTTCATCTCCGGGCATACGCCCTGCCGCCATAAGCAGTTCCTGTTCCAGAAGGTCGGGATCTATGCTCCGTTCCCGTGCGGCCAAGCCCGGAATCTGTTTCCTCATAGCCTCTACCTGCCGTTTAAGCTCCGCGCTTTCAGCGGTCAGTTCCCGCCGCCGCGCTTCCAATGCTTCCGCCTGCTTCTCCGCTTCGGCTGTTAAATCGGGAAGGCTTTTTGAACGGGCCAGTTCCGCCCTATCCTTCCATTTGGTTATCTCTGCCTCAAGTTCTTCCCGCTTCTTATCTGTAAGTTTCAGCGTCGTTATGAACCGCGCAATATATTCCCGCGCATCGGAAGCCTTCATTCCGGCAAGATTCTCCGGGCGCTGTTCTATTTCAGGCATGGATTTTTCTTCCTATTGAAATTGCCCGCGCAAGATTCTCCGCGGCAAAGGCAAGGTCCCGTTTACTGTCGCGGATCATGGCGTCAAGACCGATCTGTCCGCAGGCAATGGAAACCGCATAATCAAAGGATCCCGAAAGTTTAGGCGCGTCCCCGCCCAAGGCCCCGGAAATAAGGGCTACAGGAACACCGGCCTTATGACTTTCCCGCGCGACAACGGAGCAGAGCTTTCCGCCGGAGGTCTGACCGTCGGTCATACCTTCCCCCGTGATCACCAGGTCAGCGTCCCTGATATGATCGAAAAATCCGGCATACTTCATTACAAGCATAGCCCCGGACTCCATCTTTGCCCCCAAACAGATACGCAGGGCGGCGCCGACCCCCCCGGCGGCGCCGTCGCCAGCCTGTTCCACGTCCTTTGCAAGCCCTGCGCGTATCCAGGCATCCCCCAGCCCGGCAAGCCCGGCATCCAGCGTTTTAACCATATCCGGTGTCGCACCCTTCTGCGGCCCGAAAACCGCCGACGCGCCGTTCGGCCCCAGCAGAGGGTTTGTTACATCGCAGGCTACCTTTATAGAAACCTCTTTAAGCCGCCTATCCGCGCCGCTTGCGTCGACCTTCGCAATCCCGGCAAGGGCCTCCCCGCCTTGGCCTACCTCCCTGCCGTTTTTATCCAGAACCTTAAAGCCCAGGGCGCTTATCATCCCAATACCGCCGTCGTTGGTCGCGCTTCCGCCTATACCGATGATAAGTTCCTTGGCGCCTGTATTCAGAGCGGCCGCAATAAGTTCGCCCGTACCGTAAGTCGTAGCCTTGAGCGGATCAAGCCGGTTGCGGGGAACCAGTTCTATACCCGAGGCGCTTGCCAGGTCCAGAACCGCGGTACGCCCCCCGTCGATAAGACCAAATTCAGCGTCCAGCGCCCCGCCCAGCGGACCGGTCAGCCTTACCTTAACAAAACATCCGCCGGCAGCCTCGGTAACCGCCCGCGCGGTGCCTTCCCCTCCGTCCGCCAGCGGCACCTTGTGTACCAAGACATCCTTATCCGCCCGCAAAAAGCCTTCCTCAATTACCGCGCAAACCTCCGGCGCGCTCATATTCCCCTTAAACGAATCAGGAGCGATAACAATCTTCATAATAACAAACCTCCAAATTGTAGCGCTTTCGATAACTATTAAGTTCCGTAGGATCCTTGCAGCCGCAGGCGCTTCGTGTCCGATTGCACTTGTGGATTTTATACTATATTTATGCGCATTGAAATCTTTAAGTTGCTGACATGGGTTATGTATACCAAATAATACCCGGAGAATTTGGTTTTATAAATATATAACATTCCATCCCAATACCGTCAAGGCGGTAGGGCAACAGCACACTTTCAAGTTCTAAGAAATTACCAAAATTTAAGAATTTTAACCACAGACCTCACGTCAGACCAAAGGTCTGCAAACACGGACTTTTTGTTCGAACTCCCCGCTTTCGTCCGTGAAGCCTGTGTGGTCAGTGGTTATTCTTCAAAATTTTTGCTGTTTTTAAGCTATTCCAGAGATTGAAAAAAGTAAACGCCGATGCCCTGGTTAAGAGAAGAAACCTGTCGGAGAACAATAGCGTAAGCCCCGTCAAGCCTGATACGGACAATGGCCCTGTCTTTGGGACGCGGGAGTTTTTTTTGAAATTATCGTCTTTCATTGGTATTCTTCTCCTTATTGTGTATATATTTAAAATGAAACAGATTGGACAGTCTGTTTCATTTGTGGATTTTTGCTCAGTGCGCCTGGGGATACCCGCATACAAAAAATACCGGTCAACGGGCATGCCGTGCTCTTCGAGCATTCGGAGTTTAAATAAGTGGAGACCAATTTTTTTTCCGATATGATAAGCCCCCGATTCAATCCTGCCGCGATACTGGATATATCTGGGGGCGGCAGGGTACTCATAATCAGCGATTTTCACATGGGGGTAGGCCGCCACGACGATTTGGCCCATAACGGGGCTTTGGTACAGAAGATACTGGAGCAGTATTACTTTAAAAACGGCTGGATACTGGTGCTGAACGGCGATATTGAAGAACTCCAGCGGTTCAGCCTCGAAATTATACGGGAACAATGGCCGGATCTCTATAGGATATTCGATCTCTTTGCCGCTCAAGGCAGGCTCTACAAGATCATAGGCAACCATGATGAAGAGCTGATGTTCGAGAAAAACTATCCCTATATGGTTTACAATGCGGTCAGGATAGAAACAGGGCTCATTCCCGCCTTTGTTTATCACGGACACCAGTCATCCAGGGTATATACAGATTTCAATAACCTTGTCAGGGCCAGTGTCCGCTATTTTTTAAAACCTGTAGGCATACGGAATATTTCCAGCGCCCGCAGCCCCTACCGGCGTTTTTTTGTGGAAAAGCAGGCTTATAAATTTTCTATAAACAACAACTGTATTTCTATTATCGGTCATACCCACCGGGCGCTCTTTGAATCTCTGGGCCGTTTTGATTATATTAAATTTGAGATAGAGCGGCTCTGCCGGGATTATCCGCTTGCGGCCCCAGGGGATAGAGAACGCATAGCAGGGGAAGTCAAGGCCCTGCGTCTGGAACTGGGCAAGCTCAAACGCTCCGAGCGGCGGGATGTGCTGCGGCAAAGCCTCTACGGCGATGAACTGCCGGTTCCCTGCCTTTTTAATTCAGGAAGTTCTATAGGCAAGAAGGGTATTAACGCCATAGAGATCGATAATGAAAATATTGCCCTCGTGTACTGGTTTGCCAAGGGGCAAAGCAAGAAGTTTGTAAGCAGGGGGAATTACAAAGTGGAGAATCTGGAACAGACGCAGTATTACCGTGCCGTACTGAACCAGGATAGGCTCGATTATATCAAGGCAAAAATTGAGCTTTTGGGCTCAGGTTTAGCGTGATTTCAGGGAAGTATTAACAAACTCCTAAAAACCGAACGGCGTTTTTAAAGATACCCTTCATATTAATCCTTATAAGATCGGCTATTTTGTCCGATTGATAAATAGAAAGTATAATAGTACCATAAGCAAAAAAGGTGAAGATCCGTATTCGTTATATGTATCTTTAGGCCGAGTGGGGAGGAGTGCAGATTTTGGGAAGGGTAATTGTACTGTTATTTCTTATAATAATTCTTGCTGCCGGAGGGCTTGTATGGTTCGATCATCTTAATGTTATCGACATTAAAACGGTGCTATCCCCCATATATAAATTCATAGGCAGGGAAGGACGGACAGAAACGGAAGTTCCAGCCGAGGAGCTTCTGTCGTTGGATGCTGAACGGTTTGCCGCTCTTGTTGAATCGCTGGATTTGCGCGGCAGGGATCTGGACCGCCGCGAAGAGGATATCCAGAAACGGATGAACGAAATCGAGCAGATGGCACAGGAATTGGAAGAACGTCAAAAAGCGTTGGATGAACGGGAGAAATCCATTAATGCTGTCCTTCAGGAAACCGAAAATAAAGATAGGAATATCGAGCAGATTTCGCGGTATTTAACCAGTATGCCCCCCGAGAATGCGGTGGCTATTCTGGATAAGACAGGCGATCAGGATGCAATTGAAATATTCAGAAAGACCGAAGAGATAGCGCAGGCGGAAGGAACCGTTTCTATGGTGTCGGTATGGCTCATGCAGCTTTCTGCCTTGGACGAGAACCGCGGTGCGCAGCGTGTTGCAGAATTGAACCGTAAGATGGCGGCAAGACCGCCCTCGGTCAACTAGCAGCCGCGGACACTTTGTGTCCGATTGTACTTGTGGATTTTTTGCATGAATATGCAAAAAATCCCGATCAATGGGCATGCTTTCGGAGTTTGTAAGGTATAAATATTCATGTTTATGAATATTTATACCATTTTATACGCGAAGCGC
>JAISQR010000256.1 GCA_031274035.1 Treponema sp.
TTTTTGCATATTCATGCAAAAAATCCCGATCAATGGGCATGCTTTCGGAGTTTGTAAGGTATAAATATTCATGTTTATGAATATTTATACCATTTTATGCGCGAAGCGCAACAAACTCCCAGGAGCCGCGGACACTTCGTGTCCGATGGGACCTTTGGTGAATTTTTGCTCAGTGTGCCTTGCGGCACACCTTCATGCAAAAATTCCGATTAACGGGGCTCCGCGAACCGGAGGTTCGATGGGAGTTTGCAAGGTATAAATATGAATGCGAACCGGCTATACCCCGCGTTCCATTAAAATTGTTCTCTTGCCATTGTCATTATTTGGGCCGATTGAACGTTTAAGGCTTTTAGCGTTAACCTTTGAGTCGAATCGCTTCCGGTAACACTGCCTGTTATAACTATATTTGCCCCTAACATTTTACCTATTGATACCGCTGAACTATCATCAACTTCTCCTGATAAATGAAAATCTCGTTCGCTCCTGAGTTGTTCAAGTGTTTTCCTGTCCACAACTGTAAAATTACCGGAATCTACAAATTGAAATTCAATCTCGTCCATAATAAACAAGGCCATATCCGCGTTGTTTGAGGCGACACTTAAAACAGCCACGGTAACATTATCCGGTAGATTATTTATTAATGTTTCTATAGCTCTGTTAATAGCGCCTTCAATTCCGTCCGTTGCTGTTGATCGGACTCTTTTTACTACGGTTTCGGTTGAATTATCGCTGTTTTGCGGCGAATCTAAGGGCGTAAGATCAATACCTATTAACCCAGCTTTAACTCCAAATGAAATAATATTGGACGCGGCGGTAAAACTTAATGTCTTGCTTGAGAGCTTCAATGGAATACTCGGTTTTATTTGAATAGTGTGGGTTCCATTAGACACTTCAAAACGAGTTTCTTGACCATTACTAACTGCCGCGGCCTGAATGCCGTCAATAAAAACTTTAAACCTATCAGCGCCGCCGCCAAACTGGCTTTCTCTTTTAACCGATACGATTGCACTATCTAAATTTTCGTTTGGCTGCTGAATTGGCGGTACTTGGGGCGTAGATTTACATCCAAATAAAATAATAAGAAAAAAACTTAAAAAAAATACGGTAAAATTCTTCCCTTTCATAACTAATCTCCTTTTATCCAAGATTTTTCTTACCTTGGGCGGGAAATCCGTAAATCCGTCAAGATAAGTTTTATAATATAGTAGGCTGTTTAACAGCCATCGTCAAGTCTTATTACATACATTTTTTGCATGAATTTAAAAAATTAGCGCGTATTATTCAATAATAACTGCATAATTAGCGCATTTAGTGATGGATTAGTTTTAATCGTATAAAGGTTTACATTATATAATAGGCTGTTTAAATGCTCATTTGAAAATTCGGATTTAGTATGATATGTGTGGAAAGGACGAGTATTGTTCAAATTTTTGCAGAAAATCTTTTTAATTACCGAAAACGGAAGGGGTTTTCACAATACGATCTAGCAAATCTAACCGGTATTAGCAGACGTATGATTTGTCAATACGAGAATAAGGGGACAATTCCCCCCGGCGATAGATTACAGGCCCTTGCGGACGCGCTGGAGATTCCTGTTTGTAAATTATTTGAAAATAACACCGATGTTACAGCCCGCGCAAGCAATATAATGGATATTGACCCCCGCAGCGTAAAAAAGCTACGGGATATTCTGTCTCTGCCCGCGGAAGACCGGAATGATTTATACCGTATTTTAAACAAAATGCTCCGAAAAAATCAGTTGGAACAACAAAAAAACGTTTCAACGCCCTAAAAACCTAGCAGCCGCGGACACTTCGTATCCGATTGCACTTGTGGTTTTTTTGCATATTCATGCAAAAAATCCCGATCAATGGGCATGCTGTACTCTTCGAGTATTCGGAGTTTGTAAGGTATAAATTTGCAATTTAATGCAAATTTATACCTTGCAGTCGATTTTTTGGGGTTTTATGCGCGAAGCGCAACGAACTCCTATGCTAAATCAAACCTGCGGATTATGTGGTAGTTGGCATGTATCCTAAAATATAAGGATGGGTTTACGGAGGTTCCCCAATCAAAATTTTTATAATATAATCGATTATTCAACTAAATTAAGAGGAATAGCTATGGATAAGGTTAAACTTGGTATTATTGGTCTGGGGAACATGGGTTCCACACATGTTAAATCGGTCTTTACCGGCCTCGTTCCTGAAATGGAGCTTGCCGCGGTAGCGGACAGGCTGCCTGCGCGGAGGGATTGGGCCGCGGGATATTTACCTAAAGACTTCCCTATATTTTCAGACGGCAGCGAACTGATTAAGAGCGCTCTTGTGGACGCGGTTCTCATTGCGGTTCCCCACTACCAGCATCCCCCTTTGGCGATTGAAGCGTTCAATGCCAAGCTGCATGTTATGTGCGAGAAGCCTGCCGGCGTATACCTTAAACAGGTACGCGAGATGATCAAAGCAGCCGAAGGAAGCAGTCAGGTCTTTGCCATGATGTTTAACCAGAGGACCAACTGCTATTACCGCAAAATGTACGATATGATCCATAGCGGAGAGCTCGGCGCCATTAAGCGTGTAAGTTGGATAATCACTAACTGGTATAGAACGCAGGCATACTACGACTCAGGCGACTGGCGTGCGACATGGGACGGTGAAGGCGGCGGCGTACTTCTCAATCAGTGTCCGCACAACCTGGACCTCCTCCAGTGGATCTGCGGTATGCCCAACAAGGTCAGGGCCTTCTGCCATAACGGGAAGTGGCATAACATCGAAGTTGAAGACGATGTAACCGCCTACTTTGAATACTCTAACGGAGCTACCGGCACCTTTATCACATCCACCGGCGATGCGCCGGGCACTAACCGGCTGGAAGTTACTCTGGAAAAAGGCAAGCTCGTCAACGAGGAAGGCAACACCCTTACCTTCTACGAGCTTGAGGTGAATGAACGTGAATTCTGCAAGACGGCAAAGGGCGGTTTCGACAAGCCCCCTATGAAAGTCATCAAAGTAGAAACCGACGGCAGCAATGAGCAGCATAACGGCGTCCTCAAAGCCTTTGCAGGTAAAATACTTCACGGCACACCCCTTACCGCCGAAGGAAAGGAAGGCATACACGGCCTTACCCTTTCCAATGCTATGCACCTTTCAAGCTGGCTCGACAAAACCATCAGCCTCCCTATGGACGAAGATCTCTTCCTTGAGGAGTTGAACAAGCGCCGCGCTCAGTCCAAAACCAAAACCGGCAGCGGCGTAGTTTTTGAAAGCGGTAATAGTTATAACAACGGGGTTTAGGTAAGCCGCATGTTAGATTTTTAAGATGATCAGGGCGCATCCCCGCCTTTGGCGGGGACCGGGCTATCCGCTCCAATCTTTTTTTCTGCCAAGCAGAAAAAAAGGATTTCCGCTTCTATCCCTTGCGCGGAAGACCCGCTTATAACGCCGTTATCTCCATTGCGGTTTTAGCTTTACCAAAACCGCAATGGAGATAACTTCAAAGTTTGCGGCGGATGCCGTCCTGCCAAAAAACAACGCTGTTGTTGGAGGATTTCCCAAAACTTCAGTTTTTGGGAAATCCTCCTCAGATTTAAGAGAAAAAGCGGGCTTCAAGCCGCTTTTTCCAAAGCCTTTCCTAAAACTAACCGAGTTTTGGAAAAGGCTCGTTGTTATCAATTATGTTTCAATGAAGGAGCTGCTATGAAAATCGGACTCTGTACCGGACTTGACAATCTGGAACTTACCCAAAAGCTGGGATTTGATTATATCGAATGTATGGTTTCCGCCATTGCGTCTTTAAGCGACGGGGAATTCGCTAAAACCCAGGATATAGTTAAGGCAAGCCCTATTAAGGTGGAACGGGTAAACGTCCTATTCCCCCGTACTATAAAATTGCTGGGACCGGAAAAGGATCAAAAAGCCATAGATGAATACCTTGAAAAAGCCTTCGCCCGCGTCAGTTCTTTGGGGGCGCGGGTGGTTGTATTCGGCAGCGGTGCTGCCAGGGCTGTTCCCCAGGAGATTCCCTTCCGCCAGGGGTATCGGGAACTGGTTGCCGCGACTAAACGCATAGGCGAGATAGCCGGCAATCACCGTCTCACCATTTCTATAGAACCCCTTAACCGCGAGGAATCGAACTGCATCAATTCCGTAAAGGAAGGCGCCATGCTGGAAGCCGATGCAGCCTCTACATCGGTTGGGCTCCTTGCCGATCTTTACCACATGCTCCGCGAAAATGAAAGCATGGATAATATCCTTGCGGTAAAGGTATTAAAGCATACCCATATCGCGCTGCTCGAAGGCCGGGGCTTTCCGGTTAAAGCCTCTCAAGAAGTGGAAGCCTTCTTCGACGCGCTCAGAAAAATCGGCTATGACAGCACTATGAGCATAGAGGGCCGCACGGAAAACCTGGAACAGGATGCCGCAGCGGCGCTGAAGGTACTCCGTTCCTTTGCATAAACTTTTTTGCTTCTGTATTATGGAAATAATAATGACTTTAAAGTCATGTTATTTCCATATGCGAGCCCTCTCCGAAAAGCGCTATCTAAAAGCGGGGTTCATACCCGAAAACGCTTGGCATGCATATACCAGTATCCGCCGGACGGTAATCGCAGCCGGAACCTCCCTGACCGCTTCAATGATAAAGTGGACGATATGGTTCTCGGTCGCCCATTTCCTCAAGTCCTCGGGAAATAACAGCGGTGTTCCCCAGTCTATCGTTACAAATCTCGCGCTCATAGGGGAATTTTACCGGAGAAAGCGGGTTTTGTCGATCCCCAGGGGAGAAGCGCAACAGGCTCCTCGCAAAACCGTAGACCGAGCCGCCTACCGGCCCGGTCTGCCGAAAGACAGAAAAGCGTTAACAGTCTCGTTATGTGCAGTTGCGCTCTTTTATTTATAAATCTCAAATTTTATATATTTTGACATCGCAGTAAAATGTTTATCATAATGTATTAATTTTAAACTATTTTGTATACAATTTTGTACTATTATTAAATCCGATATTCCAATATTATTATTTCCTTTCTTTATGTTGAGTAATTGAAACTGTCTTATCTCATCCCAATCTATTATGAGATCATACTTTTTTACATTATTTATTATTTCAGCTAGATGATGTTCATTTTTATGAATGATTGAGGGTAATAATTCCGTTAATATAATATCATTAATACATATTGAATTATTATATATCAAATCTGTTATAAACAGAAATTCTTGGTTCCCCTTAAAATACTCAATCCAAGCTGAAGAATCTATAATATTATTTTTCATCTTTTCCTCAA
>JAISQR010000262.1 GCA_031274035.1 Treponema sp.
GAAGAGGGTAAGGAAGAAATAGCCCTTAATGCCCTGAGGGAAGGAATCCCGATAGAGATAATCCAAAAGATCACGGGCATGGACATTGAAACCATCAGCAGCCTTGCCTCTCAATGAGGAAACAACTGTTGGCGCTGCACCGTCGTTTTGGGAAAAAATGTCAAAAGAGAATGAATATAGAAAAGCGCCTGTTATCTTACAATTACTATATTTTTTAACAGCTTGAGTGTATTATAAATAGTATGGTAAGAATAATAAAGATAAAACCGGAAGATAATGCGGCCATTCCGGTAGAGGATGTGAAACAGGGTGAAGTGCTTGCTGGAGGGCTTACCGCGCTTTGCAGCATACCGCAAGGGCATAAAATCGCTCTTGCAGATTTAAAGCCGGGCGATAAGATTATCCGTTACGGCGTATCCCTGGGCGGCCTAAAAACCGGCGTAAAGGCGGGGGGGCTAATCAGCGAGCAAATGCTGGAATTGCCGGAGGCTTCCTGCCTTGACAGAATGCCCTGGGGGACGCAGAATTCATCTGTGCCGCCATTGGATCCTTCGTTGCCGGTCTTCTTTGACGGTTATGAAGCGCCGGGGGCTTTTTATGCCGGTACCAGGAACATCCTGGGGATAATGACCGGCGTTCAGTGCGTTACAGGCGTGCTTAATGTAGCGGTTAGAAAGATCAGGGAAGAATTGCTCCCTCAATACCCCAATGTAGACGGTGTTACCGCCCTTAACCACGCTTACGGTTGCGGGGTCGCTATACATGCCCGCGAATCGGTAATACCTATACGGACTTTAAAGAATATACTGCGTAATCCCAATTTTGGCGGGGAGATAATGGCCGTAGGTTTAGGCTGCGAAAAGCTCACTATGGATATGCTGCTTGAACCGGAAGAGAACAATACGGATAATGTAATTATCCTACAGGAACAGAATGGTTTCCATGCCATGATCAAGGCGGTAATGGCTATGGCGGAACGGAAACTTGACAGACTCAACCGGCGCCGGCGTCAAAGGCTGCCCCTTGAACGGCTCTGCATCGGTTTTCAGTGCGGGGGCAGCGACGCCTTTTCCGGTATTACCGCAAACCCATCGGCAGGCTATGCCAGCGACCTCCTTGTTTCCGCCGGAGCAACGGTGCTGTTTTCCGAAGTAACTGAAGTCCGCGATGGGGCTTATCTTTTGGCTGCCCGTTGCGCGGATAGGGAAACTGCACAAAAACTGGCCGCCGAAATGAACTGGTATGATAGATACCTTGAAGCGGGCGGTGTGGACAGGTCGGCAAACCCCAGTCCCGGCAACAAAAAGGGAGGTTTAGCAAACATTATAGAAAAGGCAATGGGTTCTATTGCCAAATCTGGGACAGCCCCTATTGTAGAAGTCCTTTCTCCCGGGGAAAGACCAAGCCGAAAAGGGCTTATCTTTGCCGCAACACCGGCCAGCGATTTTGTCTGCGGCCCTCTGCAAATGGCAAGCGGTATTAGCCTTCAGGTCTTTATGACAGGACGGGGAACGCCCTACGGCCTCGAAGCCGTGCCGGTTATCAAGGTGAGTTCCCGCACGGCAATGAAGGATGTTTGGTATGATCTTATTGACATTAACGCGGGGAGTATTGCAGAAGGCACGGAAAGCATTGAAGATGTAGGCCGCCGTATTTACAATATGATCGTAGAAACCGCAAGCGGCCGTCATAAGCCCTGGGCAGAGGAATACGGCATCTTTAACGATTTGTGCATTTTTGATCCGGGGCCGCTGACATAAGCCGGGGAAAAGGGGCAGCGCAGTAAGTCAAATTAAGGATTGAATATGGATTCTAATTTTATTAAAGGCATAATACCGCCTATTATTACACCCATACAGGACGACGAAAGGCTTAATGAAAGCGTATTACGCGCTCACATTGATTTTATGATCGAGGGGGGCATTGCCGGAATTTTGGCATTCGGCTCTAATGGCGAATTTTATATGCTTGAAGAAGACGAAATGGAAGGTATCCTCAAGGTGATTATCGATCAGGTTAAAGGCAGGATACCTGTTTATATGGGTGTAGGGGCAATACGAACAAGCAAATGTGTACGGCTGGCGCGGCTGGGTGTGCGGCTGGGCGCCCAATGCGTATCGGTGTTGCAGCCCATGTTTATAAAACCTACAGAAGATGAGCTTCTCAGCCATTTTAAGACAATCGCCCAATCGGTAAGCGGTGTTCCTGTGTTGCTTTACAACAATCCAGGGCGTACCGGATATGCCATAAGTCAGGCGGTGGTAGAAAAACTTGCTCATTCAGTACCAAACATTGTTGGGATGAAAGATTCGTCGGGGGATATGACCGAGACTATGGAGTTTATACGCCGCAACCGCGATACAGGTTTTAAGGTCCTTGTGGGTAGGGATACGCTCATCTATTCAGGTTTTACGGTAGGAGCGGTAGGCGCGGTCTGTACCACGGCCAATTACCTTCCTGCGCTTGTCTGTTCGATTTATAGCCGTTATATTGCAGACGATACCGCGGGGGCCCTGGATGCCCAATTCAGGCTTAACCCGATACGCATTGCTATGGACAAATCGAGCTTTCCGGTTGCCGCTAAGGATTATTCCAATATTTTAGGCCGTGCGGTTGGGGAACCCTTTCTTCCGAATAAACATTCGCCGCAGGCCCAGTTTGAAAACCTGCGGGAAGAGCTGCGGAAGGGCGGGTTTTTAACATAGTTCAATTTGCACCGGTATGAAATGAACTGCCCCGCGTTCCAATAAAAATAAAGACGAGGCAGTTGAGGGTTATGACTTAGAAATTGTAGAATCAGGAGAAATTGTATGAATACAGGCGAAGCCTTTAGAGGGCTTTACGACATTGTTGTCCGGCTTCGTGCCCTGGACGGCTGCCCCTGGGACAGGGAACAGACCCCTTTGACTTTACGGGGGAACCTTGTTGAAGAAACGTATGAATGTATAGAGGCTATAGGTGAAAAAGACAGCAGTCATACACGGGAAGAACTGGGGGATATTTACCTTCTGGCGACTATGATTTCGTATATGTATGAACAGGAGGGGCTCTTTTCGGTACAGGATGTACTACAGGAAGTTTCGGAAAAGTACATACGGCGGCATCCTCATGTGTTTGGCGGTGTCAAGGTACGGGATAGCGCAGAGGTACTGGAGAACTGGCAGCAGATCAAGGTTGAACAGGAAGGCCGTAAACCGAAAGATTCGATCCTTGATGAAGTTTCCAGGGGACTGCCGCCGCTTGAGAAGGCGCAAAAACTCCAGAAAAAAGCCGCTAAACTAGGTTTCGACTGGCTGGAAGTACAGGACGTAATAGCCAAACTTGAGGAAGAATTACAAGAGGTACAGGATGCTATTGCCGCCCTGGATATATCCGCAAAAACAGAGGAACTTGAACCAGCCGCTGTATCCGGGGATAATATTGAAGCCCTTCAGTCTAACCTTGAAGACGAACTGGGGGATGTACTCTTTTCGATTGTCAATCTGTGCCGCTTCCTTAATGTAGATTCCTCTATAGCCCTTGAGAGGGCTAACAGCAAATTTACAAAACGTTTTAAACACGTAGAAAAACGAATGCGAGAGAGCAATACGGAAATGAAACAGGAAAACCTCAAGCTGATGGATAGTTTTTGGGAAGACGCAAAAGCGGCTCAACTATAAACATGCCGCTGAGGAGTACGTTAATGAGCCGATTTATGGACTATGCTAGACCGCTTGGGATCGCGTAAATATCAGCATCAACTGAATGAGATAATTTATTTTTTTGTAATAGTCGGTCATTCGTTGAAAAATAGGCGTTTTTGAAAAATAACCTAATTCTTTCCAGTTGAAAATAACTTCCGGCGGCTTTTTAGGGTAGTCTTCGATCAGGTTTTTAAGATACTTCCCTATAACGATAAAAGCCTGTGAAGCTGAAGTGATCAATGAGAGGGCTTCCCCATTGACTCCTTCCAGGATGCTGTTAATATAGCGGGCTTGGGTCTTCTCACGGTCTACCCTGAGCATAGCGGCTTTAAGCCGGGGGCCTTTATCGCCGTCTTCCGCTAGGGATTCGTCCAACTCGTTGATCTTGACGGACAGATCGAGAAGTTGGTGTATGGCTTCGGACATCTGAAGGGATGCATTGGCAGAAGTCCATTGCCCCCGGATAAGCAGTATATCGCTGAGTTCGTGTATTTCCTTGTGCAGAAAATCTGCCATAAATGCCGACAACAGGTTGAGCCCTTCCGCATAGATAAAGCCTTCAAGCCCCTTTTTTAGATAGATATCACTCGTCTTGATGTTATAGCATTGTAAGCGGGAAATTTCAGTTGTACCGAAAATGGCGTTTACCAGGGTATTGATCTGTATACTACGCTGAGTATCGACAATTTTATTGATAACTGATTTAATCTGCGTCTGTTTTGCCTCCAGCCAATTTTCAACAAACCGTTCGTTCGGAATTTTTGGCTTGTACTCCCAAATAGGGTTCTTCAAACTTATCTGATTGATCTGTAACAGTATATTCGACTGTTTTATATCCCGCAAATTAGTTACCATTTTGAGCCATTGATCCTGAGCAACAAGGTCATGGCCGTTTCTGGAAAGTTTTAAAATACCCAGGACTGTTTTCCAATCGCCAGTAGGATCAATGGGATGGGCAACCGCAAGAAAATTTTCAATATCCTGGATAATAAATTCAGCCTTGATGGTTTCAAATTGAGGTTCAAAGTTAAAATTACCTTCAACCAGTTTTGAATCGAACTTTTGCAAGAGCGGAAAAAAATTAAAATTTACAAACTGTATAAAGGCCATTAGAAGATCGTAACACTGATCGATTATCTTTATCTGATGACTGTCAAACATGGCGGACAGACCGGTAATATCTCCTTTTAATGCCTGGACTATTTCCTTTGGGGGGGTATTCTTTACTCGTTCTTCAAGTGCATCCGGGGTGATCCGCTTGCTTAGATCCGCGGATGTTCTGTTCATAAAGGTTTCCAGAGTAAACTGCTTTAACCGGCTGATTTTTATCATATCTTGCAGAAAAATTTGTGCCGGGTAGATAAGTTTATAAAGATCATAAAAGAACATTGCAAGAGAAGGATCTATCTCTTCAGAACGGAATTTATAAAAATTTCTGTATTTATTCTGGGTAATATCCTTCAGAATCTGCTTTAATAGTATCCTTTTATCTGAACTCGGCTCGTTATCCCCGGAAAAAAATGAGAATACTTTATTTACCTTGTTTGTCAAATCCTCTGCCATAATTACTCCCCTTTAAAATTACTAAATTTTATCATGTGTTTCAATACAGTTGCAAGGCGCATTCAGAAAAAAATCCCGATCAATGGGCTGCTAGGATTCTATCTTTCCAGAGGATATTCCTGCTTTTTATCAGTATGTTTTTTTCGATAAGGACCTTTACTGCCCTTTTTGCCTCATCTTGGGTCCAGCGGAGGCTTTCTATATCAGCGAGTATTGAAGCGGCTTCCTTTTGAGTATAGTACCGCCGGTTTTTCTGAAAAAATTTTTTGAGGGGAGCTTCTTCTCTTAAACAGGGCGTAAATGTTCTTTCGCAGACATCGCAGCAGTGTTTTTCAGGGCTTGCAATTTCGCCTTCATAGTTAAGCAGTTTGAGCAGGGCTTCCCGCCGGCATTCCGTTGTATTTTGGGCGTACCTAAGCAGTTCTTCCAGCCGTATCCGTTCGGCCTGCGTCTTTGTCCGCCGTAAAGCGGCCTCGTCATCCGGCCCCCAGAGGAGTATTGCCGTTGATTGCAAGCCGTCTCGCCCCGCCCGCCCCGATTCCTGAAGGTATGCCTCGACTGAAGGCGGGCAATCCCGATGAATCACCGTTCGTATATCAGCCTTGTCTACACCCATGCCGAAGGCGCAGGTAGCCACAAGTATGCCCCTACTGTTATTGAGGAACCATTTCTCTGTTAAAGTTTTTTCTTCCCTGCTTAAACCCGCATGGTAAAATTTAACTTCAGCCTTTTTTTCCGGTGCATATTCTTCAAAGTCATTCCTGAGCCTGCGGGCAAGGTTTTCTGTACCCGGCCTGGAAGAACAGAATATAATGGCCGGCAGTTCACTTTTTAAGAGCAGATCGCGGACGGCTAAATCGCGCAGTATGCAGGCTTTAGTTTTATAAGTGATATTACTGCGGTCGGGGTTCCCCACTACCCTTAACACGCTTTGCCCAAAGATGTACCGCTCGATTTTTTCAAGTACCGGCGCGCTTGCGGTAGCGGTAAAGGCAGTTACCATAGGTAACCCCCCAATATCCTGCTTGATGCGGGTTTTGTTGCTATATTCACGGGCCGAATCTATTATTTCGGAGATTCTGAGATAACTCGGCCTGAAACTTTCCCCCCATTCGCTTACGCAGTGCGCTTCATCTACGACGATATGGAGAATTTGAACCTCTTTTAGTTTGTTCAGAATTTGCGGCGTTAATAACACTTCAGGGTTTGCAATAATAAAGCGGCTTTCCCCGTTTTTTAGCTTTCGCCATATCTCGTCCCGTTCCTCCGGCGTCTGTCCGCCTCTGAGCAGTACCGGCGCAAACCCTTTTTCCCTAAGCCTCCGTTCCTGATCGGCCATGAGGGATAGAATTGGGTAGATTACCAAGGTAGGACCCGGCAGCAGCAAACTTGGAAGCTGGAAACAGAGGGATTTTCCCGCACCGGTCGGCAGTATTACAATCTGAGAGCCTTTTGTCCCTAGATCCTGATTATGAAACCCTTTTTCGTTTATATCTTGTTCTTCAAACCGGTTTTCAGATGCTGTTTCTTCCTCCGCAGAATCAAACAATGCCTTTTCCGGCAGGGGGCTGTTCGGCGGCTGTCTGCCTTGTGAGGTTTCCTCTTCGGGCCAGTTTAACTGTAAGCCCGCCGTCTGCGCTGCTTCCAGTATATTCGATATTACGAGACGCTGATAGGGGAAAAGATAGGAAAGGCCGAAAAGCCGTTTTACCGCAGTTCCAAGCGGATCTCGCGCCGATTCTGAATATTCCTCAGAATCGGGTTCATTAGACGGAAAATTTTCTGAAAAATTTTCCTTGAAAAAATCGACGGTTCCTTCCGGGACGGCAATTCCATTCTCCTCATTTTGTATATTCATAATATACCTCCGTATATATTATGAAACGAAACTGCCAAAATGCTTTAATGAAAAAAATAAAAATCTGTCCTATGAGTTTGTTGCGCTTCGCGCATAAAATGGTATAAATATTCATAAACATGAATATTTATACCTTACAAACTCCGAAAGCATGCCCATTGATCGGGATTTTTTGCATGAATATGCAAAAATCCACAAGTGCAACAGGCTGCTAGGGCATTGGAGAATCATACCAAGCGGGAAGTATTCAAGAATCTGACCGCCATGAGCTTCCGGCAGTTCGATGAATGGGCCAGAGGGACTGTCCAAGCCATTGAAAACAACTATACAAATATTAGGTTAAATGGAGACCAGGTTCTTGTAGGCAAGGAACCCCTGGCCGTGTTTTCTGAGGCTCTGAAACTGGAGGACCGCAAATACTATCAGTCATGGATAGTTGCTGCGGCCGAAGCGAAGGAAAATAACGAATATCTCCGGGGCTACAAGTTTTACGATGAGAAGGAAGCAAATTTATTTGACAAGGTTTACAGGCGGGAGTTGAGGGCCATGCGGATAAAAAAATAGCCCGTATATACAACCAAATATACCGGGTAACCTTACGCTAATCGGGATGGGTCAACAAGGCAGGGGGAAACGAGATGGAATCAGCCCGATAGAGGCGTTCTGGCTCAATAATCGCATTTCAGCACGTCCAGGCAGCCGGCAACCAGTCTTAAATTCATCTTCTGATAACTGCCCTGCCAAAAAACGCTCGGCCCAGGATACGATAACCCGTGCCGACTCGTCCAGAAATTCAGCATTTTCAACATGCCGCAGGGAAAGATGGGAAGTTTGAAACCATAATTCCCTATCGACCTTTTGGGCGGTCTCCCTCGCCAGGGCCCTCATGCCGCCAGTATTATCCGGTCTGTAAAGACGAGCCGTAACCACGGCCTTTTGGATCCGCTCCCGCACATACAGGGGCGTTACCGGCGCGGCGGTGGAATGCTGTACCCCGTCCAAGGGCAAGATAGACGGGGCTTCGCAGCCCCCTCTCGGGCGGTTTTGGATGGCGGATAACCCTACCAGGCCAACCATCAGAATCAGAAATATCAGAAAGAGCTTTTTCACTTCTTTCTCCTGAAAAATAACATTAAGCCGCCCAAGGCAGCTTTTTTACGCAATCAGTCTGGCCTTTAAGTCCATCCACCGGCCATCACCTTTGGTCTGCGGGCAGTAGAACCGGGGGCAGTCCTTTTTCTGAACACCATCGTAGCGCCGCAGAATATCCTTTATTGTCCAGCGTTCCCGGATACCGGCGCAAAGCTCGGCCAGGGTTGCAATGGTATCCTCGGCGAAATCGCCGCCCTGGGTGGCTGGTACTACTTCAATTCCAATAGCAGAATAATTCCGGCTATCCCCGGCATGGTAAGCAACCTGATTTTCTTCCATGGTCTGCAATACCTTCGGACCCTTCGCGGTGTAATGGGCGGAATGGTAATTGGGGTCTATCTCCCACCAGTGCCGCACATCATAAACCGTTTGAGTGGGATAGGGGCCGATCCAGTGAATGACAATAAGATTTGCGGTAAGCCTGGGCCTTTCCAGGTTGGTAGTCCATTGAGTAAGCTTCAGAAGTTTCTTTTCATAAATCATTTGGATACCCCATATACAAAACCGGCGATGGCGCCGACAATGCCTACAATGCTCACGGTGAAGATTCCTATTTTCAGCCACTTAATCTACGTTTTCATGTGGGCGATCTCCGCTTCGCTTTGCATCTTCAAGCTCTCGAATCGTACTGTCCAATCCATCACCAATGAGCTCCAATCGAGGTAGCTGTCGTATTGCATCTCCCTGGCCGTCTCGAATTGCTGCCTCGCTTTGGTCAAGAAGTCCAAAGCCCCGTTCAAATGCTGAATCAATGTCTGATTGTCGTTCTTTAAGCTCGTCAGCTCGTTCTTGCAGGATGTGAGTGTCTGTATCCACCGGTCGATTTGCGATACTTGCACGATGACCGAACCAGCCGATTCCTGCGCCGATAGCAAGGAAGAAGATAAAAAAACCAATAACAGTAATCCAGAAACGAACCTTTTCATTCATCATGCCCCCAGTGCTTTGATATAGCCGACATTCTTTTCCCGGCAGTCCTGGCATAAAGAATCACTTTTACATTGGCGATCATGCTCCCACAGACCATTTCATCAGATGTAATTTCCCGCAGCGTTACCCTGATATGGCTGGAATATTCCAAGATGATCTGGTGACATTGCATTCGCAGATTGTTGTCAATCTCGTCTATTTCATCGTCCATATAATGCAGGCAGGAAATCGACTTATTGTGCTGGTCATTCTTTTGTTGCTGCTCTTCAAGCATCCGCACCGGGCCGAGCTTCCTGATATTCAGCTTCTTTATGGCCCAAACACTCAGAACAACCACGGAAGCCAGAATAACCACGATGCCTATACCTATGGCGATGATGTTTGCCAAAGGCATATCGGTGAAGTCTGCCTTTACGTCCAGATCCTCGGTCCCCTAGGAGCCTGTGGGACTTTGGAGGGATCGACACACCGCCGCCTCTTCCGGTAAAATTCCCCTATGAGTATACGACTGGTAAACATAGACCGGGAAACCCCCATGTTCTTCCCGCCGG